>JAXIOX010000203.1:0-1789 GCA_045403275.1 Burkholderiales bacterium
CGTACCAGTCGAAAATCTTCGACACTTCGAGCCTGCCGTTCTGCGGGTTGAAGCGGTTGCGCGACCGGTCGGAGATAAAGCGCACGACGCTATCTTCGAGTTGCGCGTCCAGCTTGCCGGCGACGAAGGCTTCGCTGCGCAGCGCCGGACAACCGATTGAGGCACAGTTTGCCGCCATGTGGATGCGCGGCTCGTCGAAGACTCCCGGTGCGCGGATCATGCCGTGCTCGACATCGTCGAGAGTGCGCGGCTTGCCCAGCAGCGAGAAGAAGCGTTTCTTCCACGGACTGGTGATGAGCGAACCCAGGTCCTTGATCGACTTCAGCTTAGGATACTCGGTGAGGATCAGCTCAACAGTGTAGGCGTTGTAGGCATTGATCAGAAAGGCGAGCTTCTCGGGTTTCTTCCAGCCGTCGTACTCGGACTGGGTTACCGCTGAAAGCCCGTCGAGATAGCTTTTCAGTTCCTGGCGATCGGCCTTGAACCCGTTGTAGTCGACCTGCGATGCGTGTCCGCCGGGAAGCCAGACCACGTGTTCTTTCGTCAGCGCGTCCCACTGCGCATGCGAGTGATCAAATGCAGCGAACGCGAAACCGGGCAGGAGGGTAATCAGGAACGCAAGAAGGTACTTAATCATAGCTGCGATCGTTTCCGTTGGTGGGTCGTGAATATCGTGACTGCCGTGAATGCCGTGAATGTCGGAAGTAATGGCTCTTACTCAGTCCTCAGTCCTCAGTCCTCAGTCCTCGGCCCTCAGTCCTCACGCCTCTCGCTATCCCCGCATCCACGCGTGATAGCGCTCCACCCACTTCAGGACATTCTGCGGCGCATGCTCGCGCTTCCAGTTGCCTGCGGCGTACTTGTTGGCCTCGGACAGCGTCGGATAGATGTGGATGGTGCCGAGGATCTTGTTCAGCCCGATGCCATGGCGCATGGCCAGGATGTACTCGGCGATCAGGTCGCCGGCGTGCTCGCCGGCGATGGTCACGCCGAGGATCCTGTCCTTGCCGGGTACAGTCAAGACCTTGACCAGGCCATGGGCCTCGCTGTCCACGATCGCGCGGTCCAGATCGTCGATTCCATACCTGGTCACTTCGTAGGGAATGCCTTTTTCCTTTGCCTCGAGTTCATTCAATCCCACCCGCGCCACTTCCGGTTCGGTGAACGTGGCCCACGGGATCACCGAATAATCGGCGCGGAACTTCTTTACGCCCCCGAACAGCGCGTTGACCGCCGCGTACCAGGCCTGGTGGGCCGCGGTATGGGTGAACTGGAAAGGTCCGGCGACGTCGCCGCAGGCGTAGATGTTCGGGTAGAGCGTCTGCAGGAATTCGTTGGTCTCCACCGTGTGGCTTCGGGTCACTGGGATGCCCAGTTCCTCCAGTCCGTATCCTGCGGTGTTGGCGATTCGCCCCACTGCCACCAGCACTTCGTCGAACGGGATGCGCACGTCCCGGCCTTTGTACTCGCAGGTCAGCGCCTTCTCGCCGTTCTCGACCAGGAACTGTTTGGCCTTGTGCTCGAGCCGCACGTCGACGCCTTCCTCGCGGAAGCGGGCCAGCACCATTTCGGAGATCTCGGGGTCTTCGCGAAGCATGATCCGCGGCAGCATTTCGACCTGGGTGACCTTCGAGCCCAGGCGGGCGAAACATTGCGCCAGCTCGCATCCGATCGGGCCGCCTCCCAGCACCACCAGCCGCGCGGGGAGCTTGCGCAGGTTCCAGACCGTATCCGAGGTGAGGTAGCCGACGTTATCAACTCCGGGAATCGGCGGCACGAAGGGGCGGGC
>JAXIOX010000174.1:0-6578 GCA_045403275.1 Burkholderiales bacterium
TTGGCGGAACAGGACGCTAGGGCACCCGTATAATTCGATCGCCCTTCACCATGTGGCGCGCCGCGCGCCCGGTCCATAGCGGTAACGCCCATTGCCGATGAATCCGAACCTGAACAGGCTGCAGCCCTACCCTTTCCAGAAGCTGGCCACGCTGCTCTCGGGAGTGAAAGCCAACGCCTCGTTGCGTCCGATCAATCTGTCGATCGGCGAGCCGAAGCATGCCACACCGCAGTTCATTCGCGAGGCCCTGAGTGCCAACTTGAATGGTTTGTCGAGCTATCCCGCAACCGCCGGCAGCGAAACGCTGCGCGCCGCGATTGCGGCATGGATCGAGCGACGTTACCGGCTGCCGCGCATCGATCCGGCAAGGCAGGTTGTGCCGGTCAACGGCAGCCGGGAAGCGCTGTTTGCATTCGCCCAGACGGTGGTGGACGCCTCGGGAGAACGGCCGGTCGTGGTGGCCCCCAATCCCTTTTATCAGATCTACGAAGGCGCGACGCTGCTGGCCGGGGCGGAACCGCAATTTCTCAATATCCTCCCGCACAACCGCTTTGCCCTCGATTTCGGTCAGTTGCCAGAGTCGGTGTGGAGCCGCGCCCAGCTCGTCTACGTGTGCTCGCCGGGCAATCCCACCGGCAGCGTCACGACCCTTGAAGAATGGCGAACCCTGTTCGATCTTTCGGATCGTCACGGCTTCGTGATCGCCTCCGACGAGTGCTACTCGGAGATTTATTTCGACGAAGGCCGGGCGCCGCTCGGTGGCCTGGAAGCCGCGCATCGTCTCGGCCGCAGCCACTTTCCGCGTCTGGTCGCGTTCGGCAGCCTGTCGAAACGCTCCAACGTGCCGGGGATGCGCTCCGGTTTCGTCGCGGGCGATGCGGACATCCTGGCGAAGTTCCTGCTTTACCGGACTTATCACGGCTGCGCGATGAACCCGGCGGTGCAGTCTGCCAGCACGGCGGCGTGGCAGGACGAGGAACACGTGCGCGACAACCGGCGCCTGTACGGTGAGAAATTTCGGAAAACCCTGGCCGTGCTTGCCGAAGTCACCGACGCCGCCATGCCGCAGGCGGCGTTTTACCTTTGGCTGCGCACCCCGATCACCGACACGGAATTCGCTAAACGCTTGTTTGAGCAATATAATGTAACCGTCGTACCCGGCAGTTTTCTGGCGCGCGAGGCCCGCGGCGTCAACCCCGGTGCGAACTTCGTCCGCATTGCGCTGGTGGCCCCGATTGAAGAATGCGTCGAGGCGGCGCAAAGGCTGGCCGAATTTTTCTCCCAACATTCACACGGGAAAAACAGGAATGACGGAATTGCAATCGGTCATCGAGAAGGCCTTTGATAACCGTGCCAAGATCGCGCCGAACAGCGCCGAACCGGCGCTCAAGGAGGCCGTTGCAGATGTCATCGATCGCCTCGACGCCGGCAAGCTGCGCGTCGCGGAGAAAATCGGCGGCGAATGGTTCACCCACCAGTGGATCAAGAAAGCCGTCCTGCTGTCGTTCCGGCTGCAGGACAACGTGGTGGTCCGCGACGGCTACACCAATTACTTCGACAAGGTGGCGCCCAAGTTCGCCGACTACGGCGCTGCCGATTTTCGCGCCGGCGGGTTTCGCGTGGTGCCTCCGGCGGCGGCGCGGCGCGGCTCGTTCATCGCCAGGAACGTGGTGCTGATGCCCTCGTTCGTGAATATCGGCGCCTACGTGGATGAAGGCACCATGGTGGACACCTGGGCCACGGTGGGGTCGTGCGCGCAGATCGGCAAGAACGTCCACCTTTCCGGAGGCGTCGGGATCGGCGGCGTGCTGGAACCGGTACAGGCCAATCCGACCATCATCGAGGACAACTGTTTCATCGGCGCCCGCTCCGAGATCGTCGAGGGCGTCGCGGTCGGTGAAGGCTCGGTGATCTCGATGGGCGTCTACATCGGCAGCAGCACAAAGATCTACAATCGCCAGACCGGCGAAACCCTTTACGGCAGGATTCCACCCGGGTCCGTGGTCGTGTCGGGCAACCTGCCCTCGCCGGACGGCAAATACAGTCTTTACTGCGCGGTCATCGTCAAGCAGGTGGACGCCAAGACCCGTGCAAAGACCAGCATCAACGAGCTCCTCCGCAGCGACTAGCAGGAGCCTTCCGGGTTACGCGGCGCGGATCGACGCAACCACTACCAGGAGTCATCGAGGCCACCATGTTTCTGAGCCCACTATTCAAGCTGATGGCAGAAAAGCAGGCGTCGGATCTTTTCATCTCGGCCGGCGCCCCGGTGTCGATCAAGATTCTCGGCAGCGTCATGCCGGTGAATGCACAGGTGATCGATCCGGAGACTGCCCGCAAGATCGCCTACGAGGTGATGAGTGACCGGCACATACGCGAGTTCGAGGAGACCATGGAGATGAACTTCTCCTACGTGGTCCAGGATGTCGGCCGCTTCCGCGTCAACATCTTCCGCCAACGCGGCAACGTGGCGATGGTGATCCGTTATCTCAAAAGCGGCACGCCGGGGATCGATAAGCTCAAGCTGCCGCCGATCCTCAAGGACCTGGTGTTGGAGAAACGCGGTTTCGTCGTGGTGGTCGGGTCCACCGGTTCGGGCAAGTCCACCACGCTCGCCGCCATGATCGAGCACCGCAACGCGCTCAAGCCGGGACACATCCTCACCATCGAAGACCCGATGGAGTTCGTGTTCCGCAACGACAAGTGCGTGGTCAACCAGCGCGAAGTCGGCACCGACACCCGTTCTTACGAGAACGCGCTGGTGAACGCGATGCGCGAAGCGCCGGACATGATGATGATCGGCGAGATCCGCGACCGCCAGACGCTGCAGCACGCGCTGCTCTACGCCCAAACCGGGCACCTGTGCCTGACCGCGCTGCACGCCAACAACAGCTACCACGCGCTCAACCGCATCATCAATTTCTTCCCGTACGAAGCGCGCAACTCGCTGCTGTCCGATCTTTCCATCAGCCTGCGGGCCGTCATCTCCCAACGCCTGGTCAAGGCCAACGACGGTTCGCAGGTCGCCGCGGTGGAGGTGATGCTCAACACCAAGCACGTTGCCGAACTGGTCAAGAAAGGTGAAATCGACCAGATCAAGGAGGCCATGGAGCAAAGCCTTACGCCCGGTTCGAAGACCTTCGAACACGCCTTGTTCGAACTGTTCATGGCGGGGACGATTTCCAAGGACGAGGCGCTCAAGAACTCGGATTCCGCCACCAACCTGTCCTGGATGATCAACAACTATGAACAGAAGGCGGCCGGCAAGATCGGCGAGAGCCCGACCGGGCGAGTGATGGTGAAGCCGGGCGGGGGCTACTCGTTCAGCGAAATCAAACTGAACGTGGACGCCGACAAGAAGTGAACTGCCGACCCGTTTTCCGGCGCCCGTGATGCCGGACTCGGCCGCAACATCCTCGGCCACGTTCGCGCTTGCGCGCGAGTTGATTTCGCGCGCCTCGGTTACGCCAAACGATGCCGGCTGCCAGGAAATCCTACGGCAGCGGCTTGCGCGGCTCGGCTTCAAGGCCGAGCCAATGCGCCACGGCGAAGTGGACAATCTGTGGACGCGGCGCGGCAGCCGCGCGCCGCTCATCTGCTTCGCGGGACATACCGACGTGGTCCCGACCGGACCGCTCGAACAGTGGAAATCTGACCCGTTCACGCCGACGGTGCGCGACGGCTTGCTCTACGGCCGCGGCGCGGCCGACATGAAGTCTTCGCTGGCGGCGTTCGTCACCGCGATCGAGGGGTTTGTCTCCGAACATCCTGACCATCCCGGTTCGATTGCGCTGCTGATTACCTCGGACGAGGAAGGCGTGGCGGTCAATGGCACGGTCAAGGTGGTCGAGGCGCTGCGCGCACGCGGCGAAAAAATCGACTACTGCATCGTCGGCGAGCCTTCGTCGGCCAGAATATTCGGCGACACCATCAAGAACGGCCGCCGCGGATCCCTGTCAGGAGAGCTGCTGGTACGCGGCATCCAGGGCCATATCGCCTACCCCCTTCAGTCACGCAATCCGATCCACCAGTTCGCGCCGGCGCTGGCGGAACTCGCCGCCACCGAATGGGACCCGGGCAACGAACACTTCCCGCCGACCACCTGGCAGGTATCGAACATCGGCGCCGGCACCGGCGCTACCAACGTGATCCCGGGAGAACTGAAGGTGTCATTCAACTTCCGCTTCTCCACCGCCAGTAGTGTCGAGTCGCTGAAGAGTCGGGTTCACGCCATCCTCGACCGTCACGGTCTGGACTACGTGCTGGACTGGTCGCTTTCCGGCAAGCCCTTCCTGACAGCCCGCGGCAGGCTGGTGGAAACGCTGAGCCTCGCGGTGGAGCGCGTCACCGGGCAGCGGCCACAATTGTCCACGGCCGGCGGCACGTCGGACGGACGCTTCATCTCAGAAATCTGCCCGGAGATCGTCGAACTTGGCCCGGTGAACGCGTCGATCCACAAGTTGAACGAGCACATCGCCATTGCCGATCTGGACGCGCTGTCGAAGATATACCAGCAGGCGCTGGCCGACCTGCTTCATGGTCGCTGAGGAGCACGAGCAGAAACGGCAAAGGACTGTCCGCGACTGGCTGCGCTTCGCGGTAAACCGCTTCAGCGAGGCCGGGCTGTCATTCGGCCACGGCACCACCAATGCCTACGACGAAGCGGCGTACCTCATCCTGCACACGCTTAAACTTCCGCTCGATCGCCTCGATCCGTTTCTCGACACCGCGCTGACGGCAGAAGAAATCGGGGCGGTGAGCCGGGTGCTGCGCCTGCGGGTCGAACAGCGCGTGCCGGCGGCCTACCTCACCAACGAAGCCTGGCTGGGCGATTTCCGTTTTTATGTTGACGAGCGCGTGATCGTGCCGCGCTCGTATATCGCAGAGTTGTTGCGGGACGACTTGAGTCCCTGGGTCAAGGACCCGGATTCGGTCGGCGCCGCGCTGGACCTGTGTACCGGGTCAGGCTGCCTGGCAATACTGCTGGCACAGGCTTTCCCAAACGCCCGGGTTGACGCAACCGAACTCTCGCCCGATGCGCTCGAGGTCGCGGGAAAAAATGTCGCGGATTACGGCCTCGATGACCGCATCCGCCTCGTCAGGGGTGATCTGTTCGCGGGTCTCACCGGGCCATACAAGCTCATCGTTTCCAATCCACCGTACGTGAACGCGGACTCGATGGCAGCACTTCTGCCAGAGTATCGTGCCGAACCGCAAATGGCGCTGGCAGGAGGGCAGGATGGACTGGATATCGTGCGCCGCATCGTGTCCGGAGCCGGCGCGCAACTGGACCAGGACGGCCTGCTGGTGGTGGAAATCGGGCACAATCGGGAGGCTCTGGAGCGGGCGTTTCCCCGGCTGCCTTTTACCTGGCTGGAGACCTCCGGGGGTGACGGTTTTGTGTTCCTGCTGACGGGCGCGCAACTGGCGCGCTGAAATTGTCGTGCTGGGCGGCGGGGGTGCTGCCCGCCCACTCGAGCAACTGGCTGATCTCGGATTCCTTGAGTTCGACCCAGGCGCCGCGCTTCAGGCGCGGCGGCAGGCTTACGATGCCGAAGCGCACGCGCATCAGGCGGCTGACCTGCAGGCCCAGGGCTTCGAACATCCGTCGCACCACCCTGTTACGCCCCTCTTTCAGAACCACGCGATACCAGCGGTTCCTGCCCTCGCCGCCGTGCAATTCGAGCATGTCGAACTTCGCATCGCCGTCGGAAAGCCGTACACCCTTCTTGAATTCGGCAATCTGAGAAGGCGTCAGTGCGCCGAACACCCTGACCGCATACTCGCGCTCGACCTCGAAACGCGGATGCATCAGACGGTTCGCCAGTTCACCTGAAGTCGTGAAGATCAGCAAACCTCCGGTGTTGAAGTCGAGCCGGCCGACCGCCAGCCACTTGGCGCTGCGGATGACCGGCAGTTTTTCGAACACGCTGGGTCGGCCTTCCGGATCATCGCGCGTGACAATTTCGCCTTCCGGCTTGTGGTAAAGGATGACGCGCGGCAGGCGCGTGGTGACTTTGAACTTGATCTGCCGGCGCCCTACCTGTATCAGATCGTCGGTGGTCACCCGAGCGCCCAAGGTTGCCGGGGTGCCGTTAACTTTCACTTTTCCGGCCTTGATGATCTCTTCCATCGCCCGCCGCGAACCCAGGCCGGCCTGCGCCAGCACCTTCTGCAGTTTCTGCGAACGCGCCACTGCCGGGACCGCCGGAGTGGCTGGCTCAGGCATGCGCTTCAACCTCGTTGCGGAATTTCTGCGCGAGCCCCGCGCCAGCGCCGGCGTGCTCTTGGGCGAGTGCCTGGACGAGGGCCGGCGTTTGGCCGGCTCAGTGGAGGGAACGGCCATCAGGCGGGCTTCCGTTCGATCACCGCCTGGGCCAGCGTGCCGCTGTCAACGTGTTCGAGTTCGCCGCCGACCGGAACGCCGCTGGCGATGCGCGTGACTTTCATTCCCCGCGCAGCCAGCAACTCCCCGGCGTAATGCGCCGTGGCTTCTCCTTCGACCGTGAAATTGGTGGCAAGTATGGTCTCCTTCACCGTGCCGTCGAGAGCGCGTTTCACCAGGCGGTCGAGATGAA
>JAXIOX010000084.1:0-5387 GCA_045403275.1 Burkholderiales bacterium
TGGCGGAATTCGCGACGTTGAACGCCAATTACCTCATGGTTCAATTGCGCAAGGCCGGTTTCGACGTGGCATTCGACTCGCGTCGCGCCAGCCACGAGTTCATCATCACCCTGAAGAGTCTGAAGGAGAAAACCGGTGTCACGGCGATGGACGTGGCCAAACGCCTGCTCGACAAGGGCTTCCACGCCCCGACCACGTACTTTCCTCTGCTGGTCCCGGAATGCCTGCTGATCGAACCGACCGAGACCGAATCCAGGGAAACGCTGGACGCCTTTGTCGCAGCGATGAAGGAAATCCTCGACGAGGCACACAGTGATCCGGACCTCGTCAAATCCGCGCCGCATAACACGCCGGTGCGCCGTCTCGACGACGTCAAGGCCGCGCGCGAACTCAACCTCAAATGGACTCCGGACAAATAGAAAGCCCGCACAAGGGCAAGACCGGATTGCGGCGCCTCTGGAATGCGCTGTTCTATTCGTTTGCCGGCCTCAAGGCCGCGTACCGGCACGAAGACGCGTTCCGCCAGGAAGTGTGGCTCGCGGTGGTCATGATCCCGCTGGCGTTGATACTTCCGGCGCCCGGAACGGGCAAGGCGTTGATGATTGCCTCGGTGCTGGTGGTGCTGATAGTCGAGCTGCTGAACTCCGCGGTCGAGGCGACGGTGGACCGGGTATCGCTCGAGCAGCATCGGCTCGCCAAACGTGCCAAGGACATCGGCAGCGCCGCGGTGCTGTTTTCCCTGATCAACGTCGTGGCGGTCTGGATGTTGGTGCTGTTCGGCTGATCCCGTGCCGTTGCCGGCACGATGCTGTACCGGTGGTTGAGGGCCAGGACCTCGCGGACCAGTCCCTACCGGGTGAACCGGGCAATCAGCTGTAACGCCCGGCCGCTCGATCAGTTCAGTTTTCCTTCCGGACACACTTTGCAAGCGGTGGCATTCACCGCCATCGCGCCCGCCGGATTTGTCCGGCGGGCGGCTTTATTGTGACGATGTCGCCTTTGGTGCCGCCTCGCGCAGACATCAACCTTTGCAAGGAGGAAAGAGTAGCAGCGTACGTCATCGCCAACATCAAAGTAACCGACCCGGCAGGCTACGAGGGTTACAAGAAGCTCGCCGGCCGTGCGATCGAGGCTTGCGGCGGCCGTTACCTGGTACGCGGCGGCAGGACCGATGTACTGGAAGGTGTATGGCATCCCGAGCGTCTGGTGGTACTCGAGTTCGACAACGTCGAGAAGGCGCGTGCGTGGTGGAACTCGACTCAGTATGCGGGCGCAAAAAAGATCCGCCAGCGCACTGCGATAAGCAGCGTAATCATTGCCGACGGGATGTGACGTGGTCTCGCCGGGTGCCCGGCCTGCCGCCGCGGATTGGGCATGAGACGCTCGCGTCGACGCCTTCCCTGGAGGACTAGTATTGAAAAAAATCATATACTTTTGGCGGGAATATCGTAAAATCTCTAGCTCTTGCGTCTTAACTCACTAGAAATCAAAGCCTTCAGGCATCCAACAGGGTGGGTGGCATGAAGAAGACGGCGTTCTGGAAAGCCGATTGGTTCCTCGGATTGGTCATTGCCGTCGTCTTGTTGGTCGCGTCCGGCAGCGATCTCATTCAAAGTCTCGAACGCCAGGCCTACGACCTCGGCGTGCGGGCCTCCAGCCGCGCCCCGTCGCAGCGCGTTGCGGTCATTGCCATCGACGATCAGAGCGTCGCCAACATCGGGCGATGGCCTTGGCCGCGTGAGATCCACGCGCAGATGATCGGCAATCTCAAACAGGCCGGGGCGAAGGTAGTTGGCTATGCCTCGTTTTTTTTCGAGCCGCAGGTGGATCCCGGGCTCGTCTACATTCACAAACTCGCGGAACTCTACCAGGCGCTCCCGCCCGCGCAGCAGCAGAACTTTGCCGATTTCGCGTCGGTGCTTGCTGAGGCGGACGATGCGCTCAACAGCGACCGCAAGCTCGCCGCCGCGGTGGCGCAGGCCGGCAACGTGGCGTTGCCGACGCTTTTTTCCATAGGCGAACCGCGCGGCAATCCCGACCATCCGCTCGCCGATTACATTCTGAAGAATCAGATCACGAAAGTAAGCGACCGCATCGGCGCGGGCGCCGGCAACATTTTCCCGGTGCCGACGACACAGGCGAGTGCGCCGCTCGAAGAAATCGCAGTCGGTGCCGCAGCGGTCGGTCACCTGAACGCGCTTCCGGATGTGGATGGAAGCACGCGTACCGAACCGCTGGTGGTGCGCTACTACGATCAGTATTTCCCGTCGTTTTCGCTGGTTCTAGTCGCCTCAAGCCTTAACCTGGGACCGGCAGACGTCGAACTGCGGCTGGGCGAAGGGGTGAAGCTGGGGAACCTGACGATCGATACAGATCCCTATCTGCAGATGTACACCTATTTCTACAAGGACAGGGACGGCAAACCGGCATTTCCGCAGGATTCCTTTTACGACGTGATCTCGGGAAAGATCCCGGCAGAGAAATACCGGGACAAAGTCGTGTTGATTGGTGCCACCGCGGCCGGCATCGGGACCTACCAGGTGACCCCGATTTCGTCTGGAATGGCACCGGTTGTGACTCTGGCGCACTCGGTGTCCAGCATACTCGAGGAGGATTTCTTCGTCGCGCCCACTTGGGGTTTGTGGGTGGAAAAGGCGGCATACCTGCTGGTCGCGTTGTATCTGATTCTGCTGCTGCCGCGGCTCAAGGCCGGCATGGGTTTCACCGTGAGCGCGGTGTTGCTTGCGGCGCTGTTTGCCGCGCATTTCGTGCTGATGGCGGGCCAGCTGATGTGGATCCAACTGATGGCCTCGGCGGTGCTGCTGGTGATCGGCCATGTCCTGCTCACCACCAAGCGCTTTCTCTCCACCGAGCGCGGCAAGGCCAGGTCGGACCTCGATTCGGCGGAATCCAATCGCACGCTGGCCCTGGCTTTCCAGGGCCAAGGCCAGCTCGACATGGCCTTCGACAAGTTCAAGAAGGTGCCGCTCGACGACCAGCTGATGGACAACTTGTACAACCTTGCGCTCGATTTCGAGCGCAAACGCCAGTTCAACAAGGCCCAGGCGGTGTACGAGAGCATGGCCACCTACAATCCGAAGTTCCGCGACCTGGAGAAGAAGCTCAGTCGCGCCAAGCACATGTCCGAGACCGTGATCCTTGGCAGCGGCGGGCGCACCAACGCCAGCACGCTGATCCTCGAGGGCGGCGCCGTGGAAAAGCCGATGCTCGGCCGTTATCAGGTGGAAAAGGAACTCGGCAAGGGCGCGATGGGCGTTGTCTATTTGGGCAAGGACCCGAAGATCGGCCGCATCGTCGCGATCAAGACCATGGCGCTGTCACAGGAGTTCGAAGCCGACGAGCTGGACGAGGTGAAGCAACGCTTCTTTCGCGAAGCCGAGACTGCCGGCCGGCTCAACCATCCCAATATCGTCACCATCTACGACGCCGGCGAAGAGCACGACCTGGCCTACATCGCCATGGAATTCCTCAAGGGCAAGGACCTGGTGCCGCAAACAAAACCGGGCAACCTGCTGCCATTGCCGAAAACGTTGTCAGTGATCGCGCGCGTCGCCGAGGCGCTCGCCTACGCACACCAGCAGAACGTGGTTCATCGCGATATCAAGCCGGCCAACATTATGTATGACGCGCAGGTCGATTCGGTCAAAGTCACCGACTTCGGCATCGCGCGCATCACCGATTCTTCCAAGACCAAGACCGGCATGGTGCTGGGCACGCCCTCGTACATGTCGCCGGAACAACTGGCCGGCGACAAGATTGACGGCCATTCCGATCTGTTTTCGCTGGGCGTGACGCTGTATCAGCTAGCCTGCGGTAGTTTGCCGTTTCAGGGCGATTCGATGACCCAGTTGATGTTCAAGATCGCCAACGAGCCCCCTGCCGACATACTCGGCATCAACCCGACGCTTCCAGCGTGTCTGGTGGCAATCATCAACAAGGCGCTCGCCAAAGACGTGGCCGCGCGCTTCAAGAGCGGGGACGAAATGGCGCGGGCGCTGCGCCAATGCGCGACGCAATTCGGAACCGTGGACGTGACCCTGTGATGGATTGGAAGAAATGAATTTGACTCCCTCCCTTGAGATGGCGAAATCCACCCACACCGGGATGGTGCGCTCCCACAACGAGGACAGCACTGCCACCGACGCGCAGATCGGGTTGGCGGTGCTGGCCGACGGCATGGGTGGTTACAATGCCGGCGAAGTCGCCAGCGGCATCGCCACCGCGCTGATTTCGAGCGAGACCCGCGAAGCGCTCGCACGGCATGCGCCACACGAACTGGACGAAAGTTCCGGTTCTCCGCTGGCGAGCGGCCTGCTTCGTGACATCATCGCCAGGGCCAACACTTCGATTTTCCAGTCCGCCAACAGCCAGCCGCAGTACGCGGGCATGGGGACCACGCTGGTG
This sequence comes from Burkholderiales bacterium, assembly GCA_045403275.1. Lineage (GTDB taxonomy): Bacteria > Pseudomonadota > Gammaproteobacteria > Burkholderiales > JACQAP01 > JACQAP01. Next base: position 4,426 of record JAXIOX010000084.1, read on the forward strand.
GTGACATTGTTGTGCAACAACCAGATAACGGTTGCCCACATCGGCGATTCCCGCTGTTACCGCTTTCGCGGGGACAATCTGCAGCAGATCACCCGCGACCATTCGCTGCTGCAGGACCAGATCGACAGCGGCCTGCTCACCCAAGAAGCCGCCAAGCGCTCGCAGAACAAAAACCTGGTCACGAGGGCATTGGGCATCGAGCCCCAAGTCGAGGCGGAGATCCGTACTTATCCGGCCGAGCCCGGCGACATCTATCTGCTGTGCTCCGATGGACTCAATGACATGGTCGACGACCAGGACATCGAGATGACCCTGGCGGCGATTGGCAGCAACCTCCCGCTCGCGGCCGATCAACTGGTACAGATGGCGAATGACAACGGCGGGCGTGATAATGTCTCCGTGGTGCTGATCAGGGTGAAGAGGGACTTCCCGGCCGACCAAGGCCTGTGGGCGAAGTTCCTCTCGTGGTTCAAATAAGAGGAAGCAGATATGGCGAAGTTGATACTCAGTCTCGATGGCCAGGTGATCAAGGAGTTCACCCTCACCAAGGAGCGATCCACCATCGGCCGCAAACCGCACAACGACGTTCAGATCGACAATCTGGCTGTCAGCGGAGAGCACGCCATCATCATGACCATCCTGAAGGATTCCTTTCTCGAGGATCTTGGCAGCACCAACGGTACGCTGGTCAACGGCCAGCCGGTGAAGAAGCACTTCCTTCAGAACAACGACATCATCGAAATCGGCAAGTACAAGCTCAAGTACGTCAACGAAGCGCCGGCCACCATGAGCCAGGTCGAATTCGAGAAGACCATGGTGTTGCGCGCTCCCGTCGCAGCATCCAAGGCGGAAACTAAGGCGCCGACCGATAGCCAGGACCACGTCCCGCAGGCCGCGAAACTGAGTGACACCGTTATCGATGCCCAAGCCGCGCGCGCGGCGGCGGAAGCGCCCAAGCCGGC
>JAXIOX010000218.1:0-3900 GCA_045403275.1 Burkholderiales bacterium
GCCGGTGTACGGGCAGGAGAAAATTTCCCTGGCCGAAGGGGTGACGCTGCGCGTGGTGCGCTGGAACCACAGCGGCGATCCGGCGAAGAACTGGGAGCAACACGACCCGGTCGAGCTCGGCGCGGTTCCCCGCCCCGATCCGGCGACCGGCGGATTGCGCGCCGGCGTCGCCGAGGACTTTCCCAATGGCGGCGGCAATCGCGGTTTTTTATTTACCGTCGACGGTCCGCAAGGCCGTTTCAGCTGGTTCTATCAGAACTCGGCAAGCCCGGTGGACCTGCACGTGCCGATCGTCATCAATGGCGTGGATTACGGCGCCCCGATCGACAACCTCTCGATCGCGATGAAGGACGCGGGATTGCAGTCGGTGGATCTTTGGATCGGCACCGGAGGGGTGCCGATCGCGCAACTGGTGGTGCCGGTGATCAGGCCCAAGGCCTACATCCCGATCCACTGGGACGGCCTGTGGGAGTCTTTCGAAGCCGGCATGCCCTGGCCGTTTTCCGATGCTGCGCTCGAGGAGTTTCTCGCCAAGTCCGGGGTCAAGCTGCTCAAGCCCGGTCAGTACATGGACAGGTGGCGGCTGGACCGTTCCGGCATCCGGCCGGTGGCCAACACCCGCGTCAAGCGGGCGCTTGGGTTCCCCGACGTCCAGCCCTTCCCCCGCTAGTACTTGCATTCATTATTGGAAGGAATTAGGACCTTTCACCGCAAAGACGCAAAGGAACGCGAAGAAAGAAATTAAGGGAAACGAATACCTTAGACGAGACAGTCACATTATTTACAGTTTCCTTTGCGTACCTTTCTTTTCTACTTTGCGTCCTTTGCGTCAACGCTCTTGAACTGTTTTTTATTTCGTAGGCTACTTCCCGAAAATACGCTCGGCGTTGCGAAAGGCGATGTTTTCCGCCACATCCCGGGGCAACTGTGCGAGCCAGCCCCTGGCCTGTTCTGCCAGCGCGACGACCTCACCCCAGCGCGGCGGTATCCAGGTATCGCTGCCGTAGATGAAACGGTCTGGATACTTCAGAAACAAGGCAGTCCACCGCGGATCCAGCTCGCCGCTGCCCGCCACGACATCGCGATAGGAAAGATCCGCCCACAGCGCCGGATAACGCGCGAGCCAGCGGTCTATGGTCTCCGGCGGCGTGCTCATTCCCGCGTGCGCCCAGACGATGCGCGCTCCGGGATTGAACGAAAAGAGCTTTTCGATCGCGGCAGCGTCCGAATGCGCGTGCAGCCACAGGTTGCGTGTCACGGCGATGTCCACGATCTTGCGGATTACCGCTGTGTCGGCTTCGTCCCCGTCGAGATGGAACTCGCCGATGCCGCGATAAATGCCGCGCTTGAGTTCCTCCTCTATGAAGGTCACGGTTTCCGGGTCGCGGTACCAGCTCGCGCGCTCCACCGCCCAAGTCTCGAAATCGCGGGTCTTGCGATAAGGCCGCAGTTCGGCAACGAAGCGCTCCGGGTACAGCTTGTGGAGCTCGATGGTGCCGTCGTTCGGAGTGCTGGACAGCAACGCCCGTGCTATTCCGGCCTCATCCAGGATCGCAATCGCTTTTTCCGGCGGATACTGTTGCGGCGAACCGACGCTGTAGTGGATATGCCCGTCGAACAGCCGCAGCCTGTCCTGTGCCGCCGACCCGATTGGCAGCAGCGCGAGGGCCGCCGCCAATGACACTCCGGTCAGACCGTACCAGCACCGGCGCTTTTGCACATGCATCGTTCATCCTCCCGAAACCGCTGCAGGGACTGCCAGCCTACACCGTGCCAAACCCCGTGAACAATACTGGGAATTGCGGTTACCGCGGCCTACCATGACGGCGGGCACGGGCTGACGCGGTGTGTGCCCCGGTGCCACACAACCCTCGAAAGGAGAAACAATGAGCTGGATTTCCGAGTTCAAGGAGTTCGCGATCAAGGGCAACATGATCGACCTGGCGGTCGGCATCATCATCGGCGCCGCGTTCGGCAAGGTCGTTGACTCGCTGGTGAAGGACATCATCATGCCGCCGATCGGCATGCTGCTGGGCGGCGTGGATTTCCGGCAGCTGTACGTCAATCTTGGATCCGGGACCTATGAGACCTTGGAGGCGGCGCAGGCAGCCGGTGCGCCGTTGTTGAAGTACGGCGCCTTCATCAGCACGCTGGTGGATTTCCTGATCGTTGCGTGGGCAATCTTCATTGCCGTCAAAGCGATGAACCGGGTGCGTACTTTCGGGGTCAAACAAAAGGCATAGCCGCCGCGCCCAGTCACCGGTCAACCTGTCGACCGGCGGCGCGTTTCACGCCGGTTTTACTCCCGCTACGGCGGGGTCGGCGCGATCCTGTAATCCGAAAAGATCGAGAACTCCGGCGCACTGGGCCGGTCTGATGTGTCGTGAATTTCAACTTCGCACAACGCGGGCGTTCCGCCCGCGTTGCACTTCAGGAGGTCACGATGCTTACCATCAAGACTGTCAGACGGCTTGCCATCGCCGGGATTCTACCGGTGCTGATCGCAGTCTATTACGTCGTTGCCTTGCCGGGCACGCCGCCCGCCCATGCCGGTGCGCAGAACGGCGCAACGCAGCCCACCGCGGAGGCAACGCAGCAAATGCTTCCCGATTTCACCCGAATCGTCGAACAGAACGGGCCGGCGGTGGTCAACGTCAGCGCGTCGCGCAAAGCTCCGGCCGGTGTTCAGGCGCCGTTCCAGGGTATCCCGGAGGACGACCCGATGTTCGAGTACTTCCGCCGCTTCGGACCGCCCCAGCAGCAAGGGGAACAACCGATGCAACGCGGCCAGGGTTCCGGATTCATCGTCAGCGCCGACGGCGTCATTCTCACCAACGCCCACGTGGCCGCCGACGCCACCGACATCGTCGTCAAACTCACCGACAAGCGCGAGTTTGACGCCAAGGTGATCGGCGTGGATCGGCGTTCTGACATCGCCGTGCTGAAAATCGAGGCGAAAAACCTGCCGGTAGTTAAAATCGGCGACCCCGCACACCTCAAGGTGGGCGAGTGGGTTGCGGCCATCGGTTCGCCGTTCGGCCTTGAAAACACGGTCACCTCCGGCATCGTCGGCGCCAAATCGCGCATGCTGCCGAACGAAAACTATGTGCCGTTTATCCAGACCGACGTTGCGGTCAACCCCGGAAATTCCGGCGGCCCGTTGTTCAACATGAACGGCGAAGTGGTCGGCATCAACTCGCAGATTTTCAGCCGCACCGGCGGATACATGGGGCTGTCTTTCGCCATCCCGATCGACGTGGCGATGAACATCAAGGATCAACTGGTACAGAACGGCAAGGTCACGCGCGGCCGCATCGGCGTGCAGATCCAGGAAGTCAACCAAGCGCTGGCCAATTCCTTCGGCCTGCCCAAACCGCAGGGTGCGCTGGTCAGCGCCGTGGAGCCGGGCAGTCCCGCCGACAAAGCCGGGTTGAAATCGGGCGACGTGGTGCTGGGCGTCAACGGCAAGGAAATCGACCAGTTGTCAGAGCTCACGAGTGCGATCGCCGGCATCAAGCCGGGTACCAATGCACGCCTTCAGGTGTGGCGTAACGGCAGCCGCCAGGACATCGATGTAACGGTCGGTGAACTATCCGAGCAAAAAGTGGCCACGCGTGGGGCTGGCGAGCCCGGCAGTGCCGCCAGCCTCGGGCTGACGGTGCGCGAGCTTGCACCGGAGGAACGCACGAAGCTGAGAACCGACGGCGGGCTGTTGGTGCAGAACACCTCCGGCGCTGCGGCACGTGCCGGCATTCAGGTCGGTGACGTGATTCTGGCGTTGAACGACACGCCGGTCAAGTCAGTCGAGCATCTGAAGCAACTGGTGAAAAAATCCTCCAAGACCGTGGCGCTGCTGGTCCAGCGCGATCAGGCACGGATCTACGTGCCGGTGCAGATCTG
>JAXIOX010000211.1:0-22432 GCA_045403275.1 Burkholderiales bacterium
GCAGCAGGTGGGGTTCTTGTGTTTGTTTTTATTTTTTTGTTTACATTCATTTTTTGTTGGGTGCCGTGTGGGTCCCCGCCCCCCCGGCCCGCCTCTGCGGTGAGGGTTTAGTGCATCTCTGAGGTGAGGTTTAGACTTTCAGGACACACGCTTGGCGAAGTCGCGCAGCCGGAACCCGAGCAGCCACAGGCTGCCGAGATAGACGCCGGCACCTAGCACGACCAGCATGGCCAGCCGCGCAACGCGCACCCACGCTGGATCGAGGAGCCAGGACCTTTCCGCACCCATCGCCAGCCACAGCGCCGCGCTCATCAGCAACAGCGCCGCGGCAATCCTGGAAAGAAATCCAAACCATCCGGGCTGGGGCTGGAAGATGCCGTGCTGGCGCAGCTTGTAGAACAGCAGGCTGGCGTTGATGCAGGCGCCCAGCGAGATGGCGAGCGCCAGCCCGGCGTGCCGGAGCGGCCAGATGAACGCGAGGTTCATGAGCTGGGTCGCCACCAACGTGATCACCGCGATTTTTACGGGCGTCCTGATGTTCTGGCGCGCATAGAAAGCCGGCGCCAGGACTTTTACCAGGATGAGGCCCAGCAAGCCGATGCTGTAGGCCGCCAACGCCTGCCGGGTCATCATTGCGTCCTGCCAGGTGAAAGCGCCGTGATGAAACAGCGTCGAGATCAGCGGCACCGCCAGCAGCGCCAACGCCGCCGCGCACGGAAGCGCGAGAACAAATGTCAGCCGCAATCCCCAGTCGAGCAGCCGCGAATACTCTTCGGTGGTCTTGTCGGCAAAACTCTTGGTCAGGCTCGGCAGCAGGATGGTGCCCAACGCCACGCCCAGCAGTCCGGTTGGGAATTCCATCAGCCGGTCGGCGTAGTAGAGCCACGACACGCTGCCGGTGACCAGGAAAGAAGCGAAGATGGTGTTGATCAGCAGGCTTAATTGCCCGATGGACACGCCGAACACGGCCGGACCCATGAGTCTCAGTACCCGCCACACGCCGGGATCCCTCAGCTCCAGCCTGAAGCGCGGCCGCATGCCGATCCTGGTCAGGAAGGGAAGCTGGAACGCGAGTTGAAGAACACCGCCTGCAAACACCGCCCAGGCCAGCGCTTTAACCGGCGGATCGAAGTACGGTGCGAGCCAGAGCGCAAAGACGATAAAAGCGATATTGAGCAGCGTCGGTGTGAATGCCGGAACCGAGAACCTGCTCCAGGTATTCAGGATGCCGCCGGCGAGCGACGTGAGCGAAATGAAAAGTATGTAGGGAAAGGTGATGCGCAGGAGCGCGACGGTGACCTGGAACTTGTCCGGCGAAGCCGTGAAGCCCGGCGCAGTGACGTAGATGATCCATGGTGCCGCAACCACACCGAGCGCCGAAACAGCGATGAGCGCCAGGGCCAGCAGCGTGGCAACGTGGTCCACCAGTGCGCGGGTCTCGTCTTGCGTGCGGGTGTTGCGGTACTCGCCCAGGATGGGCACGAAGGCCTGCGCAAACGCCCCCTCGGCGAACAACCGCCGCAACAGGTTGGGAAGGCGAAACGCGACGAAGAAGGCGTCGGTATAGAGTCCTGCGCCAAAAGCGCGGGCTATGACGGCATCGCGGACGAACCCGAGTATGCGCGACAGCAACGTCATGCTGCTTATGGCAGCCAGCGCTTTGAGCAGATTCATTTCGGGGTAATTTGTCCGGCGGACGCCGCCTGCGCCGGCATTGTAACCGAGAGGTGGTATCACGCCCGCCGCCGCGCACACCTCAACAGTCCGGAGGGTGCCCGTCGCGGACGCGGGCCTGGCCCGTGGAGCACGACTCTGGCTGGGTCTGCCGGAGCCGGGTTTGCGGGTTGCCAACAGCCTGTCGAGCCAGTACCATAGCGCACTTTTTCGCATGCTCTTCGGTTAAGGAAGATCCAATGGCCAACATCGCGTCAGCCAAGAAACGTGCGCGCCAGGCGCAAAAACGCCGCGCACATAATGTCGGTCAGCGCACCGAATTGCGTTCCGCCATCAGAAACGTGAGGAAGGCGATCGCCGCAGGCGACAAGAAGGCCGCTCAGGCGCAGTTTCAGCAAGCGCAGAGCCGGATCGATTCGATCGCCGACAAGAGAATCGTTCACAAGAACACCGTTTCGCGTCAGAAGAGCCGGCTTGCCGCGGCGATCAAGGCCATGGCCTGATCCGCAAGCAACGCAAAAACAGGAGGCCCGCAGCAGCGACGCGGGCCTTTTGTTTTGTGTCGGTGACTCTGGCGGTTTGGGGAAGCGCTGTCCTGTGAGGGAAATACCACTGATGGCAATTCCCAGATCTGAGCCGGACATGCCGCGAATCCTTGAAAGGTGCGTGCTGTTTGCGCGGGATTATTGCGTCGCAGCAACCAAGTAACGAGGCCGTTAGATACAGAATATCCAACTGTTAATTAACCAATAAGTCCTCTTTACGCGCTTGCTATAAAACCCTGTGTTAGTGCAGTGAACAAAACCGGGGAAACTGTTTGCCGCGCCGACGCGCCAGCGACGCGAAAACGCATCGTTGTTGCAATAGCGCAGATTGCCGGGGCGCCTCCCCAGCGTGAATTCGGATGCCACCTTCGATTACGACCGGTCGAGCGAATCGAACGCGGGTGTCATCACCCAAAGGGTGCCGCAGCATTGGCACGTTTTGAACAGCGGTGGCACGGGGCCGAATGCGGGTGAAAACGCTTGCATCCAGATACCGAATTGGATAAATATAGCGGCTGAAAACCCCAACATTTTCAACGACACACACGGCGGCTTTTTGCCGCCGTGTGCTTTTTCTGAGCGGGCAAAAACACCCGGGCGGGTAAGACCATGCAACACTTGATGAACACCTACGGCAGGCAGGCCATCGCGTTCGCACGCGGCGAGGGTTCCTGGCTCTGGGATCTGGAAGGCAAGCGCTATCTCGACTGCCTGTGCAGCATCGCGGTCTCGGGCATCGGACATGCGCATCCCCGCCTGACCGCGGCCATCCGGAAACAAGTCGGGCGCCTGATCCATGTCTCCAATCTCTACCGGATTCCCGAGCAGGAACGGCTCGCCTCCCGGCTGTGCGCCCTTGCGGGGATGGACAAGGTGTTCTTCTGCAATTCCGGATGCGAGGCCAACGAAGCGGCGATCAAGCTTGCGCGTCTTCACGGTCATCACAAGAGCATCGAGTCGCCCGCGATCATCGTCATGGAAAAGGCCTTCCATGGCCGCACCATCGCCACGCTTTCCGCCACCGGCAGCCGCAAGGTACAGGCCGGCTTCGAACCGCTGCTCAGCGGCTTCGTGCGTGTGCCGTACAATGACGTGCCGGCGCTCGACCAGGTGGCGGCGCTCAATCCCAATGTCGTCGCCGTGCTGGTGGAGCCGGTGCAAGGTGAAGGCGGGATCAATGTTCCCGACCACGGTTATCTTGCGCACCTTCGCAAGGTCTGCGACGCAAAAGGCTGGCTGTTGATGCTCGACGAGGTGCAGAGCGGCATGGCGCGCACCGGCAAATGGTTCGCCTATCAGCACACCGGCATCAAACCCGACGTCATCACGCTCGCCAAGGGACTGGCAAACGGCTTTCCAATCGGCGCATGCCTGGCGAGCGGCGCGACGGCGGATGTCTTCACGCCGGGCAAGCACGGCTCGACCTTCGGCGGTAATCCTCTGGCCTGCGTAGCGGCACTGGCCACGCTCGCCATCATCGAAGACGAGGGCCTCGCGGCGCGTGCCGGCAAGCTCGGCGACATTATCCGCAAAGGCATCGCCGCAAAGCTCGCGGGCATGTCCGGCGTCAAGGATATCCGCGGCAGGGGACTGATGGTCGGGATCGAGCTCGATCGTCCCTGCGGCGATGTGGTTGAGCGCGGTCTCGATGCCGGCCTGCTGATCAACGTCACCGCCGACACCGTGGTGCGGCTGCTGCCGCCGCTCAACATGAAGGACGCGGAAGTGCAATTGCTGATCGATGGCGTGAGCAGCGTCATCAGGACCTTCCTGACCACCAGCAAGGCCGACGCCGCCGTAACCAACTGACGGACCATTTCATGCCGTCTCCGAAGCACTTTCTGCAGTTCAAGGACCTCGGGCGGGACGAACTCGAATACATTTTCGGGCGCACGCGCTGGATCAAGCAGCAGTTCAAGGCCTACCGGCCGCACCACCCGATGTTCGATCGCACGCTGGTGATGATTTTCGAGAAGCAGAGCACGCGCACCCGGCTGTCGTTCGAGGCCGGCATGCATCAGCTCGGTGGCTCGGCGATCTTCCTCAGCACCCGCGATTCGCAGCTCGGCCGCGGCGAACCGGTGGAGGACGCGGCCCAGGTGATCTCGCGCATGTGCGACATCGTGATGGTCCGCACCTTCGAGCAGGAAATAATCGAGCGTTTCGCCGCACACTCGCGTGTACCGGTAATCAACGGGCTGACCAACGAATACCACCCCTGCCAGATTCTTGCGGATATCTACACCTTTATCGAGCGTCGCGGGCCGATCGGCGGCAAGACGGTGGCGTGGATCGGTGACTCGAACAACGTCTGCAACACCTGGCTGCAGGCTGCCGAGGTATTGGGGTTCAACGTACATGTTTCCACCCCGCCCGACTACGAAGTCGAGCCGGAACGCGCCGGGCTCTACGGCACCGATCACTACGAGGAGTTCGACGACCCCATGGAAGCGGCGCGCGGCGCCGACCTGGTGACCACCGACGTGTGGACCAGCATGGGCTTCGAGGCGGAGAACGAAGAGCGCAAGCGCGATTTCGAGGATTGGCAGGTGGATGCGGAAATGATGCGGCTTGCGAACCCTGAAGCCCTGTTCATGCACTGCCTGCCCGCCCATCGAACAGAGGAAGTCGCCGCCGAGGTGATCGACGGCCCGCAAAGCGTGGTATGGGAGGAAGCTGAGAACCGCTTGCATACCCAGAAGGCATTAATGGAATATCTGCTACTGGGTCGCATGAAAGAAAATCGGAAATCAAAATAGACAGAATGGTCGTTGGCGGTAGCCAGGGAAGCCAGGCCCGGGGAGGGACGGGCGGTCGCAGCGCGCAGAGGCGCCGCGATCCGGAATAACGCACACTCTTAGGAGCCAAACATGATCGACAGAATCGTCATAAACCGCATTTTTTCGCTTCTTTCACTGCTGCTTTCCACCTTCGGTGCGTTGGCCGCCGACGACGAGGACGTCGCCTGGATCGCCGACAGCCGCGGCTGCAAGGTCGCCAACCCGTTCCCGCAGCCGGGCGAAACCATCAAATGGAGTGGTTCCTGCAAGAACGGCCTGGCTGACGGCAACGGGGTACTGGAATGGTTCGTCAACGGCAAACCCCTCGATCGCTACGAAGGCACGCTCCAGCAAGGCTGGGCCGAGGGCAAGGGAACGCTGCTGCGCGAGGGCGGCCGATACGTCGGCGACTGGAAGCACAGCCTCCAGAACGGCAACGGCCGTTACGACGCGGCCGACGGCAGCTGGTACGACGGCGAGTGGAAGGATGGCCAGCCGCACGGGCACGGACAGTTCCAGACTCCGGACGGACGCCTGTTCAGCGGCACCTGGGAGAACGGTGTGTACGAAGGCGATATGGATAAGGAAGACGATCCCAACAGGACTTGAGAAATACCAGATTCAATGTGAAGAAAAAAGCAGCAACAAAACCCATCAGAAAAGTCGTGCTCGCCTACTCCGGCGGGCTGGACACGTCGGTTATCCTGAAGTGGCTGCAGGACACCTACGGCTGCGAAGTCGTCACGTTCACTGCCGACATCGGCCAGGGCGAGGAGTTGGAGCCGGCACGCCGGAAAGCCCGGAAGTTCGGCATCAGGCAGATCTTCGTCGAAGACCTGCGCGAAGAATTCGTTCGCGATTTCGTGTTCCCGATGTTTCGCGCCAACGCCGTGTACGAGGGTGAATACTTGCTCGGCACCTCGATCGCGCGCCCGCTGATCGCCAAGCGCCTGGTCGAGATTGCGCGCAAGACCGGAGCAGATGCGATCTCCCACGGCGCCACCGGCAAGGGCAACGACCAGGTGCGTTTCGAAATCGGCGCCTACGCGTTGATGCCGGATGTCAAAGTGATCGCTCCCTGGCGTGAATGGGACCTGCTGTCACGGGACAAGCTGCTGGCGTATGCCGACAAGCATGGAATCCCGGTGGATTTCAAGAAGAGGAAAGGCGGCGGCGCCCCTTATTCGATGGACGCCAATCTGCTGCACGTTTCCTACGAGGGCGGCATTCTCGAGGACCCGGAATTCGAACCGGAAGAGTCGATGTGGCGCGTCACCGTCTCGCCCGAGAAGGCGCCGAACCGGCCCGAATACGTCGAGCTGACCTACCGCAGGGGCGACATCGTTGCCGTGAACGGGAGCAAGATGACACCGGCGCAGGTGCTTGCCAAGCTCAACCAGCTCGGCGGCAAACACGGCATCGGCCGGCTCGACATCGTGGAAAACCGCTATGTGGGCATGAAGTCGCGCGGCTGCTACGAGACCCCGGGCGGTACCATCATGCTGAGGGCCCACCGTGCGATCGAATCCATCACTCTGGATCGGGAAGTGCTCGCGTTGAAGGACGACCTGATGCCCCGTTATGCGCGCATGATCTACAACGGCTACTGGTTCAGCCCGGAGCGTGTGTTACTGCAATCGCTGATCGACCGCTCGCAACATGCCGTGAACGGCACGGTGCGCTTGAAGCTATTCAAGGGTACGGTATTGGTCGTCGGGCGCGCCTCGAAGACGGATTCCCTGTTCGACTCGAGGATCGCCACTTTCGATGACGACAAGGGTGCCTATGATCAGGCCGATGCGGCCGGCTTTATCCGGCTGAACGCACTGCGCCTGCGCATCGCAGCCAGGCGCAGTAACAGGAAATAGCGGCTGGCCGGGCCAGCGCGGAGCGCCGTTCGGCGGGACGCCGAAGAAACACCAAGTCGGGAGGGAAACATCATGCCCAGTTTCGACATCATCTCCGAGGTTAACCAGGTCGAGTTGACGAACGCCATCGACCAGACCAACAAGGAGGTATCCAATCGTTTCGACTTCAAGGGGTCGGACGCCCGCGTCGAGCTCGCCGAAAAGTCACTGACCGTGTTTGCCGACGATGAATTCAAGATCGCGCAGGTCTATGACGTGATGATCGCCAAAATGGCCAAGCGCAACGTGGACGTACGCGCGCTGCAGCGCGCCAAGTCCGAGAAAATCGGCGGCGACAAGATGAAGCAGGTGATCACCGTCAGGGTCGGCGTGGACCAGGAACTCGGCAAGAAGATCCAGAAAATGGTGAAGGACAGCAAGCTCAAGGTTCAGGCCAGCATCCAGGGAGACGTGGTGCGCATCTCCGGTGCCAAGCGTGACGACCTTCAGCAGGTCATCACGATGATGAAGAAGAACGTGACGGACTATCCGCTGCAGTTTGCCAATTTCCGCGACTGATTAAGGCGTTCGACGCAAAGAAGAACAACAACGAGACCGGATTTTTGTTACGAATTCTTTTGCGACCTTTCTTGTTCTTCTCTGCGTTCTCTGCGTCAACGCTCTTAATGCCGGCCAACGGCCGGCTATTAGGCCGTTCGACGCAAAGATCGCAAAGGAAAGACGCAAAGGAAAGCAACAACGAATCCGGTTTTTCGTTACGAATTCCTTTGCGACCTTTCTTGTTCTTCTCTGCGTCCTCTGCGTCAATGCTCTTAATGCCGGCCTTCGGCCGGCTATTAGGCCGTTCGACGCAAAGATCGCAAAGAGAAAAGAAAGACGCAAAGAAAAGCAACAACAAGTCCGGTTTTTCGTCACGAATTCCTTTGCGCTCTTTCTTGCCCTTCTCCGCGCCCTTTGCGTCAACGCTCTTGTCGCCTGCCAGCGGCCGGCTGGATCGCATTCAACACACAAAACGCAACGACCGCCCGTTACGCCTTGAGTCCCTTGACCCAATGATCGTAGAGCCGGCCCGCCACGCGGCGCAGGGCCGCCAGCTTTTCATGCATCCCGTGCTGCATGCGTTGCGGCGACTGCACCGCCGGACCGCCGCTTTTCGCGATCTCGTCCGCCCCGGTCTCGCACCAGCTTTTCACCAGTTCCTCGGTCATTTCGACGTGGCACTGCATGCCCAGGCTGTTGCCGGTCACGAAGCCCTGGTTCTGGCAGTAGCGGTTGCCCATGATGCGCACCGCGCCTTGCGGGATGGTGAATGTTTCGCCGTGCCAGTGAAACGATTCGAAGCGCTCGATGCCTGGTCCGAGCCATTGCCTCGCGACCGGATTGTCGACGATCAGGACTTCGCCCCAGCCGATCTCCTTGACCGGATTGCGGCCGACCGTGCCACCCAATGCCCTCGACATCAACTGTCCGCCGAGGCAGTGACCGAGGACGGGAACATCGCGCGCAAGCCCCTTGCGGATGAGCTGCAGCACTGGCGCGATCCAGGGCAAATCGTCGTTTACGCTCATCGGCCCGCCCATGAACACCAGGCCGCCGAATCGCTCCGGATCTTCCGGAACCGCTTCGCCCTGGTCCACGGCTACCAGGCGCCAGGGAATGCCCCGCGAGTCCAGATACGTGGCAAAATAACCCGGCCCTTCCGTCGGCCAGTGGCGGAAAATTGCAACAGGTTTCATCGGGCGAGGCGTACCCATGCGTTCCAAGGCCGCGAATGTTACTGCAATTATTGTTGCCCTCCTAACCTGCCCGGCAGCCGCGCAGGAAGTGAGCGTGCAAGCGCTGTTCGAAGGCAAGGCCCTCCTGGCGGTGGACGGTGGCAAGCCGCGCACCGTTCGTGCCGGGGAAACCTACGCCGGCGTCAAACTAATCAGCGCCAACAGCGAGGAAGCCGTTGTTTCCGTCAACGGCAAGCGCCAGCGGCTGAAACTCGGCGAAGGCATCTACAGCACCGCGTCGGTACCAAGCGGGCATGTTACGGTCACGCTGAATTCGGACGGGAGCGGACATTTCGTTACCAGCGGCAGCATCAACGGGGCGGCAATGCAGTTCCTGGTCGACACCGGCGCCACCATGGTGTCGATGGGACTGGACGACGCCCGCCGCGCCGGGGTCAACTACCTCGCGGGAACGCGCGGCCACTCGCAGACCGCAAACGGAATCACGCCGGTCTACAGGGTAAAACTGAGCAGCGTGAGGCTGGGAGACATCACGCTCAACGACGTGGATGGCTTGGTTCACGAAAGCAACTCGCTTCCGCTGGTGCTGCTCGGAATGAGTTTTCTTGGTCAACTGGAAATGCGCCGCGAAGGCAAGAGCCTGACGCTGACCAAGCGTTACTGACTCTGCGCGCGTTCACACCGGCCACCCGGCCCTCCCGCACGCAATTCCGCCGTCTGCTAGTCTCTGCGCGCCTCAATCCTTCAGGCCACGAATAACAAATGATCGCGGAGGAATGATGATCTACGAACTGCGTATTTATCGCGCCTGCCCGGGCAAACTGCCGGCCCTGAACGCACGTTTTTCCAATCACACCCTGAAAATGTGGGAGCGCGTCGGCATCCGCCAGGTCGGTTTCTGGACCACGGCCATCGGGGAAAGCAACAACGACCTGTACTACCTCCTGGAGTGGGAGAACCTGGCCGAGCGCGAGCAGAAGTGGAACGCCTTTGTCATCGATCCCGACTGGCTGGCGATCCGTGCCGAGACTGAAAAAGAAGGCCAGCTGGTAAGCAACATCACCAACATGATCCTGACGCCGACGGCATACTCGAAAATGCGCTAGAAGCAGGCGCCAGGCACGAGGCGCTTGGCACCAGGCAAATCCCCCACAGGTTTGTTTTACCTCGCGCCTCGAGCCTAGCGCCTTTCTTTTGACAGGCTTCCGGCGGCACGGGCCATTGCGTAGAATCACCAGTCCCGACAAACATTCAGCACGAAGCAGGTCGCAAATGAACGAGAAACTCGTATACAACGTCAACGTCACGGCCCAAGACGTCCTCCCCACCCCGGAGGAAATCAAGCGCCGCGTACCCTTGACCGACAAGGCGGAAACGACCGTCCTGGATGGCCGGCACGCGCTCGAACGCATCCTCAACCGCAAGGATCACCGGTTGATGGTCGTGGTCGGCCCGTGCTCGATCCACGACCCGGTGGCGGCGCTGGATTACGCCCGGCGATTGAGGGGGATCGCCGATGAAGTCGGCGATACGCTTTTCGTCGTGATGCGCGTCTATTTCGAAAAGCCGCGTACCACCACGGGCTGGAAAGGTCTGATCAACGACCCGCGCATGAACGACTCCTTCCATATCGAGGAAGGACTGCAACTCGCCCGCAAGGTACTGCGCGACATCAACGAGCTGGGGCTTCCTGCCGGAACCGAGGCACTCGATCCGATCAGCCCGCAGTATCTCGGCGACCTGGTAACCTGGAGCGCGATCGGCGCGCGCACCACCGA
Source organism: Burkholderiales bacterium (assembly GCA_045403275.1). Taxonomy (GTDB): domain Bacteria; phylum Pseudomonadota; class Gammaproteobacteria; order Burkholderiales; family JACQAP01; genus JACQAP01. The sequence continues at coordinate 10,382 of JAXIOX010000211.1, forward strand.
GTCGCAGACGCACCGCGAGATGGCGAGCGGCCTGTCAACGCCGGTCGGATTCAAGAACGGCACCGACGGCGGGCTGCAGGTGGCGATCAACGCGCTATTGTCGGTGTCGCGGCCGCACAGTTTCCTCGGCATCAACCAGGGCGGCCAGGTTTCGGTTATCCGCACCAAGGGCAACAGCTACGGCCATATCGTCCTGCGCGGCGGCGCCAATGGTCCGAACTACGACTCGGTGACGATCGCGGTGGTGGAAAAGGAACTTGCGAAAAACAAGCTGCCCGCCAACATGGTGGTCGACTGCAGCCACGCCAACTCCAACAAGGACCACAACCTGCAGCCGCTGGTGGCCAGCGACTGCGCCCACCAGATCATGGATGGCAACCGCTCCATCGTCGGCGTGATGCTGGAGAGCAATATCAACGCCGGCAACCAGTCGATTCCGGCCGACCTGAAACAGCTCAAGTACGGCGTTTCCGTCACCGACGCCTGCATCGACTGGCCGACCACCGAGAAGCTGCTGCGCGAGACCCGGCAGAAACTGAAGGACGCGCTCCCAAAACGGGTTCCGAGACCCGCGGAAATCAGAAAGATCAGCGGCTGACTGCCGTCGGTCGATCAAAGCAATCCGGCGGACCACCTCATCCCCTGGGCGCTAATTTTCAAGCGCCCTCTCCGCTTCGAGGGGAAGAGGTGGTGGTCGGCCAGTCCGAGAACGGGAAGGGCTTTTTCTCGGTGTTGTATGTCAGGTACGCCCACAGTCCATACACGTAGACCGACAGTTGCTTGCCGAATTTCAGCGCGCGTTCGTTGGGACTGCCCGTTACCAGCGTAACGACTATCTGGAACAAGACCACGACCCACATGACGAACTCGGCTGCCTTGAACAGGACGGCGAAAACAACCATGTACAACAACCGTACCCATCGTGAAGAGTCGTTCACCTGCTGTACCGAATTTTCCATCTCTTCTCCTTTTCCATGCACAGGGCTCGGAACCAGACCCCTTATGTAGATGGGATCATCCCGCGGAAATTCTAATCATTTCTTGCGAGGCGGCTTGCGCATGGTATCCGGGGTATCGCCTTCCTTGGCGGCCATGGCCGCCGCTTCGACGATCAGCCACTCCACGAAATTGGCCACTTCCGCACGTCCTGACGTGGCCGGTGTTCTGACGATGAAGTAGGCCCGGTCGGTAACCGATCCGAGCGGAAACGGGGCAACCAATGCTCCATCGGCCAGAAGCTTCTTCACCAGCGGCCGGCGCCCCAACGCCACGCCCTGCCCCCCCAGCGCCGCGCCTATGGTCTGATCATAGTGGTTGAAGCGCAGCGAGTCTGCCGGCTTGAGGTCGGGCACGCCGGCGGTTTCCAGCCATACATTCCAGGTGAGCCATGGCGTCGGGCGCTGCGGCTCGTCGAAATGCAACAGCACATGGTGCCGGAGGTCCTGCGGCGATTTCAGCGGCCGGGACCGGTCCTTCAGCAGCGCCGGACTGCACACCGGCAGGATCTCCTCCCCGAAAAGACGCACCGATCCGGCAGGCGCGGCACGCGACGGACAGTAACGGATGGCGAGATCAATGCGCTCGCGGTCGAGGTCGAGCACCTTGTTGTTGGCGGATATACGCACATCCAAGTCCGGATGTAGTCGGCGGAAGCTGGAAAGCCGCGGAATCAGCCACAACGAACTGAACGCCATCGACGAGGTCACCGTGACCACTTTCGGTGTCGCGCCGGGCGAAACCTGCTCGACCGCCTGATGCAGGGTGCGCAACGCGCTATCGACCGCACGCCGCAACTGCTCGCCCGCCTCGGTGAGCGCCAGTCCGCGATTGCGCCTCAGGAACAGCACCACGCCCAGGCGCTGCTCGAGCGCCTGAATCTGCCGGCTGACCGCCGACTGGGTGACGAACAATTCCTCGGCCGCCTTGGTGAAGCTCAAGTGCCGCGCGGCAGCCTCGAAGCCCTTGAAGAAGGCCAGGGACGGTAGCGAAAGCGATCTGTTAGCCATTCCAGGAACTCATGCGAAGCATTCTGAAATATCGTTTGTGCCCTAGCCGGCGCCGTGGAGAATGCATGCCGTAATGATTTCCTGGAATGTCTGGCGCGTCAATGCCGCTGCCGGGCCACTACTGGAGGTTTTGACCATGCAGATCGAGATCAATCGTTCCACCCTGAGCCTCGGCCGCGACGGCCTGGTGGCAATCCGCGACGGCCAAGGCACCCGCATCGTGTCTCACGCGGGCAGCCTGTGGATTACCCAGGAGTGCGATGTGAAAGACTCCATCATTGCGGCCGGCGAATCGTTCACCGTACGCAATCCCGGGTTGACGCTGGTTACCGCGTTGAGCGCTTCCGAACTTACCATCATCGAGCCTTGCGCTCCCGCGCAACCTGAACCATGGCAACCCGCACCGAGTCGCGAAAAACAACGCGACCCCGCCGTCTTCGTCTAACGCCGACCGCGTTGCCGGCCGTCGTGCGCTTGCGGATCGGAAGCGAGAAACCAAACTGCAGCGTGGGCGATGAAGAGCTTGCCCCTGCGCGCTTTGGTCACTCTCTCCGCATCTTGACCTTTCCTCCCTCTCCACAAGTGGAGAGGGCGGGGGAGAGGCAGGATTTACCTTATCGCAATCGGCGCCACCGTCGAACCGGTTCCGCCCCTGATCTTGAGCGGCTGCACCACGAAGGCAAACTCGTAGGCCTTCTTCGCCGCCAGTTCGTCGAGCTTCATGTTCTCGAGCAAAAAGATGCCATAGACGGCAAGCGCGAGCTGGTGGATCGGCAAGTTGATACTCTTGTCGGGATTCGGAACGACCTCGACCGGGAAGGTATCCGCGCCGAACAGGATCGGATCCTGTTTCGCCAGCCACTCCGCCGCCGGCACGCCGATGCCCGGGCTACCGCTGTTGTACTTGGCGTTGTCCACGCCCCACAGCTTGCCCCAGCCGGTGTGGATCAGCACCGCGTCGCCTTTCTGCAGCGTCACACCCTGCTTCTTCACAGCGGCCTGCAGGTCATCGACGGTGATCTCGTAGCTCAGCGGCAGCATGTCCACGTCTTTTGATGCGGCCACGTCGATCAGGACGCCGCGCGTATAGATCGCCCCGATTTTGTCGACTCCGAGCTTGGTGAAACCGTTGCGGGAAGTGATCTCCTCGGTCTTGAAACAGTTGTAGTGGCTGTTGTCGATGCTCTGGTGAGAGAACATGTCGAACTGGGTGCCGACCTGGCCGAGTTCGGTGATGATGAGTTCCTCGTTGGTGTAGCGTTTGTTGGTCCCCATCGGACCGCCGGTGCGCTTGGTATGGATGTCGAATCGGCGCGTGCCGAAGAAGGGCATGTCCATCGCCAGGACGCGGCCGAGTTCGACCACCTCACCCGTCTTGATGAGCCGCGAAGCACGCAGCACCAGTTCCGGGTTCATGAGATTCGCCGCCCCGCGCTCGTCGCCCGCGCCCCACTTCGACGGACAGCGCGCCTCAGGCGCCGGCGGACTCCAGGTCTGCGCGGTTGCGGTAGCCGGACAAAGCACCAGCAGCGCTGCGGTTGCGGCAACAATATTGGTTGTTTTCATTGCTCCTCCTTTGAAGATTTTTCTGTGACCTGGCTCACTTTTTTGACCTTGCCTAGCTTACCGTACCCGGGAGTTTTTCATGAATGCGGCTTCGCGCGCGCCGATCAGCAGCCAGGCAAACGCCAGTAACTGCAGTACCAACAGCGTTGCGAACGCGGCGCTGTAGCCTTCGGGATGATAGCGGCCGGGCGCGGCGGGCCACAAATTGACAATCGCGCCGAATGCCCACTGGCAGGCAAACGCCGCGAGAAAGACGAGCAGGTTGAGCGCGGTATTGGCGCGCCCGGTCATCGAGACCGGAAAAGCCTGCGACAGGGTCGAGAACGTGAGGCTGCCCGAGGTGCCGAACAGGCCGAAGGCCACCCATAACGCCGGTGCGCCCGAGGTTATGCCGAAGGTAAGCAGCAACTGCACGCTGAGAAATACGGCGGTGCCGAACTTGAACAGCGCGAGCGGTGTTACCCCGCGGCGTGCGAGCCGCGATGCAGCGACGCCCCAGAACAGGAAACCCGCCGTGGTCGCCGCTGCCAGTGCAAGCAGACTGACCGCCAACGCGGGCCGGTCGAGTTCTGCCACGTCGGCAAGCCACGGGCCCGCCCAAAGCCCCTGCAGCGCCATATTGGTTGCCTGGAACAATGGCGAAACCGCAGCCACGCGCCAGAATACAGTGCTGCGGAACACCCTTGCCACCCCCTGGAGTTGTTCACGCAGGCTTTCGTTGCCGCCGGCACAGGCACACTCCGGGACCAGCAAGAAGATGGCGGCCGATGCAGCGAAGGTCAGCACCGCCATCGTCACGAAAACGCCGCGCCAGTCGGTCAGTTGCAGCGCCGCTTCCACCGGTGCGGTGGCCGCCATCGCCCCGAGCCCGCCGCAAAACAGCACCCAGCCCGTCATCGCCGGCAGCCGCTGCAGCGGATACCACAGGGTAAACGCCTTGATGCTGGACATCAGGCAGGCCGACACCCCCAGGCCGATAAGCGCGCGTCCCGCGAGCAGCGCAGGTACGCCCTGGCTCAATGCGAAAACAAGCGCGCCCGAGGCGGCAGCCAGCAGCAGCGACGCGTTGGTGCGGCGCGGTCCGAAGCGGTCGAGCAGAATTCCCACCGGGATCTGGAACGCCGCAAAAGCGAGAAAGTAAACACTGGTCATCAGCCCAAGATGCGTGGCCGAAAGCGTGAAGTCGGCGGTCAGATCCGGCGCGATCACCGCGTTGATGCTGCGATAGACGTAGGAGAGAAAATAAGCCGCCGCAAAAGGCAGGAATATTGATAATGCGACGCGCGCAGCGAGAGGCGGCGGCGCGGCCTGCGTACTGCCAGGGTTCATCCAACCCGCCGGATCGTGACCTTGTTGTACCCGATGAGCGAATTCAGGATGAAGCTGAACACCGAAACGAACAGTGCAACGAAAAACCCGGACCAGAACCCCGTGACGTAAAACCCGGGAACCAGCCAGGCCACCAACAGCAGCATCAGCGCGTTGATTACCAGCACGAACAGGCCCAGCGTCACCACCGACAGGGGCAGCGTCAGGATCACCAGCAGCGGTTTCAGGAAGGTATTGACGATGCCGAGCAGCAGGCCGGCAATGAACAACGACTCTGGCGTCTGCAACGACATGCCGTCGAACAGATCGTCGGCGACCCAAAGAGAAAGCGTGTTCACGCCCCAGAAAATCAGAAAGCGGACCACGGGATTGGTGAGTTTCATGGCGGCGATGTTAGCACGCAGCGTTGATGCGCTGCGTGCAGGGCCGAGGTTCGAGGCTCGAGGTTCGAGTAAAACGCATGAACCACAATAGGCTTTGTTCTTGGCCCTCGTAACTCGGCCCTCGGCCCTTTTCGCGATGCTGTAAACTCCGCCGCGGCTTGGCCTTCATCCTTCCGCCTTGATCCTTCATCCTTGCCCTTCATCCTTCATCCTTGTTCATGACCACCCTACCCCGCTCGATGTGGGTCCTGACCGTGCTGCTCACGCTCGGCTGGGGACTGAACTGGCCGATGATGAAACTGACTTTGGCGGAATTGCCGGTCTGGACATTTCGCGGCCTGTGCGTCGCCTCGGGCGCCATCGGACTTTTCATCATTGCGCGCGCGGGACGCCAGCAAATCCGCGTACCGGCGGGGCAGTGGCCGCGCCTGGCAGTTACGGCGATCGCCAACGTCACGATGTGGAACGTGCTGATCGGTTACGGTCTGACGCTGTTGCCGTCGGGACGTAGCGCGATCCTCGCCTACACCATGCCACTGTGGACCATTCTGCTGTCGACATTCGTACTTCACGAGACGCTCACACCGCGCCGCGTGCTCGGCGTTTCATTGGGCATGGCGGGCATGACGCTGCTGATCGGCGACGAATTCGCCGCCATTGAGGCCGCGCCGATCGGCGCGGCGCTGGTCCTCGGCGCGGCGTTTTCCTGGGCGGTCGGCACGGTGCTGATGCGGCGCTATCCGACCGACCTGCCGACGACCTCCTTCACCGCCTGGCAGTTGCTGATCGGTGGCGTGCCGATCATGGTCGGGGCGCTCATTCTCGATTGGGGCGAGTGGCGGCCGATCGGCTTCGGGGCAGCACTCGGACTCGGCTATAACATGCTGTTTGTATTCATTTTCTGCTACTGGGCCTGGTACAAGATCGCCACCGCTGTGCCCGCCACAGTTGCCGCCCTCTCCACTCTGATGATCCCGGTCGTCGGCCTGTTCAGCGGCATGCTGATCCTGGGCGAGCGGCCGCAGTGGCAGGAATACGCGGCATTGGTGCTGGTGATTGCCGCACTCGCGACCGTGCTCGTGCCGCCGAAAAACGTTGCCAAGTAGACCCTTTTGCAGGAGCGGCGGTCAGCGGCCCATGGGGCGGTGCCGAGACTGCGCTAACCCATGGTTTCCTCGGGTAAATTGGCCTGGAAGTTGCTACATATTGCTGCATCATGAGAACCCGGGTCTTCCTGTTACTGGTTATGGCGGTTTGTGCCGGAATTGCGCAGGCCGACATCTACCGCCACGTGGATGCCGAAGGCGTAGTCCAGTTCACCAACGTGCCGCCCGACAGCCGCTATAAGGTCTATTTGAAGGAAAAGAAGAAGAAGCCGGATCCGATCACGCAAACTCTGGCGAGCGAGTTGCGTTATTACGACGATGAGGCGCGTTTACGCTACGCCCGGCACATCTACGACGCGGCTAGACTCACCAAGCTCGAGCCGGCACTGATCCACGCGGTGATCTCCGCGGAATCCGGCTACAACCCCCTGGCGCGCTCGCGCAAGGGTGCCGCCGGACTCATGCAACTTATGCCCGACACCGCCAAGCGCTACGGCGTGAAGAACCGCCTCGATCCGGCACAGAACATTCACGGCGGCGCGCGCTACCTGCGCGATCTGGTGCGCATGTTCAACAACGATGTCCAGCTTGCTGTGGCCGCCTACAACGCCGGAGAGAATGCGGTCGTGAGGCACGGCAACCGCATCCCGCCCTACAGCGAGACCATGACCTACGTGCCGCGGGTAATGAGCTACTACAAGAAGTACCGCACCACCTCCTAGTCATTTTTCTGCACCGCCGCCGGCTGCGACCCCGCCTGATTCGCCCGCGCGACGGCGGGCACGTAAATGAACTGCCATTCGCTGTAGCGCACCGCGTGTTCGAATTCTTCGTATGTCAGTGGGAAAGCAGCACGCTTCAGCGGCTCGGCCTCCGACAGGCTGTGCACTCCCACTATTCTGCCCTCCGGACCTTTGACAAGGCCCCATTCCTCGTTGCCGGTAACCGGATCGGCGTAGAGGTGCCGCAAGTAACGCTGCGTGTTTGGATAACGCCGGTCGAGCAGGAGGTCCACCAGAGCCTTTGGATACTGCTTTGCGCCAGGGCTGCGCTCGTAGTACAGCCCGATCGCGCGGCGGAACTGGTCGCCAACGAAGAGCAGTTCCCGCTCCTTTTCTCGCCGCGTTTCCGTATGCCAGATCACCCCGGTCCCTGCCAGCGCGATCCCCATCAGCGCGATGAAGATGAGCAAACCGATGTAAGTGAATCCGTGACACCACCTCTCCCCGCCGCGCTCCCCCGCAAGCGGCGGAGAGGGAGGATACAGGTGCATCCTGGGTCTGAATTCACGTCGCATTAACTGTTACCAGTCACCGAAGTCAGTACCGTCAAGCGCCGTTCCCGGCGCTCCGCTCTTCACGTCGAAAATCTTGCCCTGTTCGCCGGGCTGCGGCGGCACGCTTACCCAGGTGACCGTACTTTCAGCAATCGGGTCCGCGGGAATGCGCCGCAGGTACTTCCCGGTAATCAGATCTTCAAGCTCGTCGGGGTAACGGCCCTTGTCAGCGTGGTACTTGTCTATCGCATCGCGCATTTGCGCAAGGTTCTGCTTGAGCACAGCCTCCTTCGCCCGGTCGGTGCTGTGGAAGTAACGCGGAACCGCGATGGCGAGCAACAGGGCGATGACGGCCATCACCACCAGAAGCTCGATCAGTGTGAACCCGTGAGGCGTGAGGCGTGAGGGGTGAGGCGTAACGTCGGTCCAACGGCAACCGAGTCTCGAGACATCCGTCCTAAGTCCCGCTCTTTCGCCTCCCGCCTCTCGCCTCACGCCTCACCACTCCCTGTACGGAACCCCGTTCAGTCCGACGCCGTCCGCTATCGAGTACACGTCGAACACGTCCTCGCCGTCCTCAGGGTCGTCCGGCGGGCTCGCGTAGCTGCGCTTGCCCCAGGTCTCGACTGTGGAAAGCTCGCCCGGGGCGAACGGGTCGCGCGGCACGCGGCGCAGGAAGTAAATCATCTTCTTCTCCGGCGACTTGATATCCTCGACGCCGGCGGCCAGCGCGCCAAGCTCTGGCGGATACCCCGACTCGTCCGCCTCCCTGGCGATGCGCCCCTCGTCCGCCGCCTGCTTGTAGGCGTCGATCGCTTCCCGTATCTGTCGCAGCGACGCGCGCAGTTCCTGCTCCTTGGCGCGCTGAACGGTGATCTGGGTGAGCGGCAGCGCCGCCGAGGCAAGGATCGCCACGATCGCCACCGTGATGATGAGCTCGATCAAGGTGAAGCCGTGACGACGTAACGGCGTGATTCTTTTCAATACCCCCTTGAGGGGTGCGGCGTGACGGCGTGAGGACTGGACCCTCCGTCTGCAGTTACGAGTCAGGACGGGTACGGCATTCACGACATTCACGAAATTCACGGCACTTACGGGGTAATGCTGATTTCCACCGGCACCGGCGCGGAGATGGCAACGCTATCGCCGCCGGGACCAACGGCAGATATGTTGGCGACCGAAATCCGTGCCGTGCCGCTTTGGCCTTCGATCGCGCGGAACCGGACCACTGCGGTGCCCGAGACCTGCAGCGGGATGCGTCCGGCTGCCGCCGTTTCCGGCACGCCCACCGCCTGGAGCCGTGCGCTGTCGTAATTCAATTCAAGTTGCACGCTCCTCGCAATACCCGGTGGAGCCGACACCGCCACCGCGAATTCGCGCCCCGCCTGCGCCTGCAGCGGCGCGGACAACAGCAGCGATGCACCGGCAGGCGGTGCCGGCAGCGTCTCGCCACTGGGCGCGGTCTCGATAGTCAGCGGTTGCACTGTTGCGCCGCCCGCTCCCGGCGGCTGCGCCAGGGCCACCGGTGGCTGCGCGTCCCGGGCCTGAGGTATGGCGCCGGACAGCCGCAGCGGCGCGGCCCCGAAGCTGCCCTCCGTGCCCGCCATGAATTCGAGCGTGGCGGCACCCGGCCGCTCGAGATTGCGCACTACATAGGGCGTGATGAGAAGCACGATCTCGGACTTGTTGTGCTCGTCCTTGCGGCTGCCGAACAGCCGGCCCACGATCGGCAAATCACCCAGCCCCGGTACCTTGTCGGCGGTATTGCGCTCCTCGTCCTGAATCAGCCCCGCCAGCACCTGGGTCTCGCCGTTCTTGAGCCGCAAGGTGGTCGAGGTATTGCGCGAGCCCAGCTGGTAAGTCAGGGTGCCCTGCAGGCTGCGGATTTCCTTGATGATGTTACTGACTTCGAGCCCGACTTTCATCCCCACTTCGTCCTCGAGATAGATGTTCGGCTCGACATCGAGCTTCAAACCGACATCCAGATAGGTGACGGATTCCGAGACCCCGACATTGGCGGTGGAAGTGGTGGTGATCACCGGCACCTTTTCGCCGATGTGAATCTTGGCTTTTTCGCGGTTCTTCACCCGGACGCGCGGATTGGCGAGGAGGTTGGTGTCCCCTTCCTGCTTGCGCATATTGATCAGCAGCGCGGGATCGGTGACGGTCACCGTGACCAATCCGGAATTGAAGTTCTGCAATTCCTCCAGCGTAGCCTGCCCGGGAATGGGGCTAGCACCGTCGATGCCGAAACTGGCCTGGGTCGGATAGCGGATGCCGAGTTCCTGCAGGCGGCTGCGCCCGACCTCCAGCACTTCCAGTTCGAGCATCACCTCGGGTTCCGCCAGGTCCTGCGCGGCGATCAGTTTTTCCGCCAGCCGGATCGCGTCCGGCGTATCCCGCATCACCAGCAGGTTCAGCCGCTCGTCGATGAAAATGTCCCGCGTCTTCACCACCGTCTTGATCAGGTTCAGCGTCTGCTTCACGTCGGCATTGGCAAGATAGAAACTCTTCACCATCAGTTCCTGATAATCCCTCGCCTTGATCGGCAGGTTCGGGTAGACCAGCAAGGTATTGTCGTTCAACACTTTCTTTTGGAGCTGGTTGGTGGCGAGCAGGAACTGCACCGCGTCCTCGATCGTGGTATTGCGCACATAAATGGTGACCCGCAGGTCGGGGCGAACATCGCGGTCAAACACGAAATTTATTCCGGAAGTCCGCGACAGCACCTCGAATACGCTCTTCAGAGGCGCGTCGCGGAATTCCAACGTCACCGGCTTGCGCAACGAACTCTTTAACACCGCGGGCGTCGAGGCTGTTTTTGCTTTCTGCTCGTCGATGCTGCGCGCCAGCGCCTTGGCGTCGCGCTGGGACGGATTTTCCGCCAACACCAGGCGCAGCTTCATCTGCGCGCCGTCGAGATCACCGGCATCCGACAGTGCTTTCGCCTCGGCAACCGCCTTGCGGTGACGCAGTTCGGTCTGCGCCGAAGTAAGCCCTGCCAGCGCGCGGGCATTGCCGGCGTCGAGCGTCAGCACTCGCTGGTAGAATGGCTCGGCGTCCTCCGGCATTCCGAGCAGCCGCTGCTTGTCGCCCTGTGTCAGCAACTGGTTGACGTACTTGTCGCGCTCGCGCAGGTAGGAAGCGCGGTATTCGATGTTGTTCGGACTGGCCTTCACCGCGGCATCCATCTGCTGCAGGCCTTCTTCCACGCGGCCCTGCTCGATCATCTGCTTTCCGGTGACGGCGGCCTGATCGGTCGCGCACGCATTGAGGACAAGCACGAGGACAAGGGCTGGTTGCTTCATTGCGGCTTCCCGATGGGAAGGTGTTGCTGCAGTCCGGACGGCAGGTGGGTGAACGTCAGCCGCGTCTCCGAGACCGTGTCCACGCGATAAGTCGATTCGATGATTTCGCCCTCATGCACGACGAGATTACGCTCGCCCTGGGTAAGGAACACGGCGTTGGTCTCTTCCGACAGCAGCCTGCCCATGTAGGTGAACGGAAGCGGCGGCGCGCCAGGCGGAGCAGGCGCGGTCGGTGGCGGGGGCGCCGCAGGCAAGGCCGCCGCGACAACAGGTGCCGTCGCGGCGGCTTTGGGTCCCGGATTTCGCCAACTGCGCGTGGCGAACGCATCGTTGGCGTTCGGATCAGGATTGTGGCTGCGCAGTTTCTCCAGGTGCACCCGATCCGGAGTTGCCGGATCCGCGCCGCGCGCCACTGGCACCTGCCGCGTCTGCGCGGGCGCTTCGACGACTTCAGCGCCGCTTTTCCTGTCGGCCTCGCGCACCCACGCTGCCGCCGTCAGCGCAGCCATCAGCAGTGCGGCCAATGCGATCCAGCGTTGGCGCGCGGAGATCTTCATCCCTGCATGCTCAGGAACAAGGTGAACTTGATTTGCGCTTGCAGCGCTTCGTCGCCGATTTTCTGGCGCAGGAAGCTGATGCCGTCTAGCGACAATCCCGGGATTTCGCGGCCCGCCTGCGTCAGGAAACGGCGCACTTCCGGATAGGTGCCCGTCGCCGGCAGCAGGATCTGGTAGCGGGTGAGCTTGCCGCCCGGATCGGCAAGCGGCCGGTATTCGCCCTGCTCGAGCCTGAGTCCGTGTGCTTGCGCGGTGCGGTGCAACCGGCGCAGCAATTCGGGCGCGTTTGGCGGACGCGCCAAGGCGGCGTAGAACGCGGCAAGATCCGCTTCCGGATCGCCGGGGGCGGTCGCATCGCGAACCGGCGACCCCTCCAGTGCGGCATGCAGTTTCGCTGCTTCGGATCGCAGTCGCGCCTGCTCATTCAGCACCGGCGCCACGGCCGAGTAATAGAACGCCACGTCGAAAGTGACCAGTCCCAGCGCCAGGACCATGGTCCAGTTCAGTCCGCGCGCCAGGC
>JAXIOX010000130.1:0-10125 GCA_045403275.1 Burkholderiales bacterium
TTTTTTTTTGGTCCCGCCATGACTCGCAGACAAGCCCTGATCAGCCTTTCCGACAAGACCGGCGCCGCGGATTTCGGCCGCGCGCTGCAGCGCTTCGGCTTCGAAATCCTGTCCACCGGCGGTACGGCCAGGCTGCTGCGCGAGGCCGGCATCAAAGTCACCGAGATCGGCGATTACACCGGTTTCCCCGAGATGCTCGACGGCCGCGTGAAGACCCTGCATCCCAAGGTGCACGCCGGGATCCTCGGGCGCCGCGACCTTCCGGCGCACGTCGAGGCGATGGCAAGAGCGGGCATCCCGACGATAGACTTGGTGGCGGTGAATCTGTATCCCTTCGTGGAAACCATCTCCAAGGCCGATTGCAGTCTCGAGGAGGCAATCGAAAATATTGACATCGGCGGGCCCACATTGGTGCGCGCGGCGGCAAAGAACTGGCAGCAAGTCACTGTGGTCACCGATCCGGCGGACTATGCGGCGTTGATCAAGGAAATGGAGTCCGCCAGCGGAGCGATCAGCGTGGAGACGCGCTTCCGCCTGGCGCGCAAGGCCTTTTCCCACACCGCCGCCTATGATGGCGCGATCAGCAACTACCTCACCGCCACCGACATTCACGGCAAACGCAGCCGATTCCCCGATCAGTTCAATTCGAGCTTCGTCAAAGTCCAGGATCTGCGCTATGGCGAGAATCCGCACCAGCAGGCGGCGTTCTACCGTGACTTGAAGCCGGTACCCGGCGCGCTTAGCAACTATGTGCAACGGCAGGGCAAGGAACTTTCCTACAACAACATCGCGGATGCCGACGCAGCCTGGGAATGCGTGAAGACCTTCGACCAGCCGGCGTGCGTGATCATCAAGCACGCCAATCCCTGCGGCGTCGCGGTGGCCGCGAGCGCGGTCGAGGCCTATCGCCGTGCGTTCAAGACCGATCCGACTTCGGCTTTCGGCGGCATCATCTCCTTCAATCGCGAACTGGACGAGGAAACCGCGGCAACGGTGTCGCAGCAGTTCGCCGAGGTATTGATTGCGCCGCGGGTGCCGGCGGGGGCCGCGGCGGTATTGGCGCAGAAGAGCAATCTGCGGGTTCTGGAAGTCGCGGCCGATTCCGCAGCCAACGACTACGATACCAAGCGCGTCGGCGGTGGCCTGCTGGTGCAGACACCCGATGCGATTAACGTCCGGGCCGGGGACTTGCGCATCGTCACCAGGAAACATCCGACCCCGCGGCAGCTTGCCGACCTGTTGTTCGCGTGGCGCGTAGCCAAGTTCGTCAAGTCCAATGCCATCGTGTTCTGCACCGAGGGCATGACGCTGGGCGTGGGCGCCGGGCAGATGAGCCGGGTGGACAGCGCCCGCATCGCTTCGATCAAGGCGGAGAACGCCGGCCTGTCGCTCAAGGGTTCGGTGGTCGCATCGGATGCTTTTTTCCCGTTCCGCGACGGGGTGGACCTCGTTGCCAGGGCCGGGGCTGCGGCGGTCATTCAGCCCGGCGGCAGCGTGCGCGATGAAGAGGTCATCTCCGCCGCCGACGAACACGGTATCGCCATGGCCTTTACCGGCGTGCGCCATTTCCGCCACTGATTGCCAAACCAGACCGTTCACCGCAAAGGCGCAAAGAGCGCGAAGGAAACCCGGACAACGAGAATGAACGGTTCAAAACGTTCGTTACCTGGACAGCCGATACTCGCGACGAAAGCGGGTCCTGCACATTGCAGGTTTTACGCGTCTATTTTTCTGCTTTTCTTTGCGTTCTTTGCGTCTTTACGGTGAAGTCTTGACTGGGTAATTCTTTTTCCAGGTTCGGGCCATGAACTTACTGGTAGTCGGTAGCGGCGGTCGCGAGCACGCGCTCGCCTGGCGGCTGGGCCAGTCGCCGCGTATCGGACGCGTTTACGTCGCGCCGGGCAACGCCGGCACGGCGCGCGAGGACGGATTGTTCAACCTGCCGATCACCTCGATACCGGAACTGGTGGATTTCGCCCGCAAGGAGTCGATCGCGCTCACCGTGGTCGGGCCCGAGATGCCGCTTTCGCAAGGCATCGTCGATGCTTTTCACACGGCCGGGTTGAAGATCTTCGGCCCAACGCGGCAGGCGGCGCAGCTCGAATCCTCGAAGGACTTTGCCAAGGGCTTCATGTTCGCGAACGGTATTCCGACGGCGGCGTATGCCACTTTCTCCTGCGCCAACGCCGCACACGATTACGTCAGGCAGCGGGGCGCGCCGATCGTCATCAAGGCCGACGGACTTGCCGCCGGCAAAGGCGTGGTTGTGGCAATGACGCTCGAGCAGGCGCATGCCGCCATCGACACGATGCTGGTCGACAACAGGATGGGGGCCGCAGGCGCCCGCGTGGTCATCGAAGAGTATCTGGAAGGAGAGGAAGCCAGCTTCATCGTTATGGTGGACGGCAAGCACATCCTGCCACTGGCGTCGAGCCAGGATCACAAGCGTCTGCTCGACGGCGACCATGGCCCGAATACCGGCGGAATGGGCGCGTACTCGCCGGCGCCGGTGCTGACCCCGACCATCCACGCGAGGGTCATGCGTGAAGTCATTCAGCCGGTGGTTGCCGGGATGGAGAAGCAGGGCATGCCCTACACCGGATATCTTTACGCCGGCCTGATGATCCGCCCGGACGGCGACACCAAGGTACTCGAGTTCAACTGCCGTATGGGTGATCCGGAGACCCAGCCGATCATGATGCGGCTGAAAAGCGACCTGTTCACGCTCATCGAGCACGCCGTTAACGGCACACTGAAAAACATCGAAGTCGAGTGGGACCGCCGGGTCGCGCTCGGCGTGGTGATGGCCGCAGCTGGCTATCCGGACAATCCGCGCAAGGGTGACGAGATAACCGGGCTGCCGCGCGCTGGCGACGATTTCCACGTGTTTCACGCCGGCACCGCGCTCGCGGGGGGCAAGGTCGTCGTCGACGGCGGGCGGGTGCTGTGCGTGACCGCGCTGGGCGACTCGGTGCGCGTGGCGCAGCGGCGCGCCTACGAAATCGCCGAGGGCATTCAGTTCGCAGGGCGACAGATGCGCCGCGACATCGGATTCCGCGCCATCGGGGCCAAGAAAAGCACGCTATAGACCAGCATGGAAATCAAGACGATCAGGGAGTACCTGACCGGACTGCAGGACTGGATCGTCGGCCGCCTTGAGGAGATGGACGGCAACGCCTTCCGCCGCGATTCATGGGATCGTCCTGAAGGGGGCGGGGGCGTAAGTTGCCTGAACGAGGACGGCAATTTGTTCGAGCGCGCCGGGGTCAACTTCTCTCACGTCATCGGGTCGTCGCTTCCGCCCTCGGCCACCGTGTTGCGCTCCAATCTTGCCGGACGCTCGTTCCAGGCAATGGGCGTTTCGCTGGTGTTGCACCCGCGCAACCCGTATGTACCAACGGTTCACATGAACGTGCGTTTCTTCGTGGCGGAGAAAGAAGCGGCCGATCCGGTATGGTGGTTCGGCGGCGGGATGGACCTGACGCCGTACTACGGATTCGAGGAGGACGCCGTTCACTTCCACCAGACCTGCCAGGCCGCGCTCGATCCGTTCGGAGCCGACGTGCACCCGAAATTCAAGAAGTGGTGCGACACGTATTTTTTCCTCAAGCATCGCCAGGAACCACGCGGGATCGGCGGCATTTTTTTCGACGACCTGTCGGAACCGGATTTCGATACCTGCTTCGCACTCACCCGCAGCGTCGGCGACCATTTCGTCGACGCCTATGTCCCGATTGCCGAACGCCGCAGGGATCTGCCTTACGGCGAACGCGAACGCGACTTCCAGGCTTATCGGCGCGGACGTTACGTCGAGTTCAATCTGGTCTACGACCGCGGCACGCTGTTCGGACTGCAATCCGGCGGACGCACAGAATCCATCCTGATGTCACTGCCGCCAATGGCGACGTGGCGTTACGACTGGAAGCCCGAGCCCGGCACCGCCGAGGCGGCGTTGTACGAGAAGTTCCTGGTCGCGCGCGACTGGGTCCGGGGTTCTACGCCTTAAGCACGCATTTGTCGTACAGATCACGCAGCCTGCCCTGCGGATCGTACTTGCCCTTCAGACGCCGGAAGGCCGTTTCGCCGTAGATCCCCCAGAATTCTTCGCGCGGATAGTAGCTTTCCGAGTACAGCGACTTGATTCCGTCGAGTTCGGCGACTTTGCGTTCAATGAGCCGGTTGAAATGCCCGCTCGGGTGAGCGACCCGGGATTTCACCACGTCCCAGAAGCCGAAGTTGACATAGGTCCTGCCCGCGTCCAGCGGGTACAGGTCGAACCGCGCCTGCGAATCGCCAGCCCGGATCGGACAGATCCAGACCGGCAGGATGCCGATCTCGCGCCGGAAGAATTCCAGGAATTCGGGCGCGCGGGCGAGCGGGATGTCGACGTCCTGGATCACCGACTCGCGATGCAGCCCCAATAGCCTGTCGAGCCGGTGAGTGAGTTTCCAGCGGCTGTTCCAGCGCATGAACTTGGTGTAGGTGCGCGAGTTGAGCCGGGACCTGCCGAGCAGCCTGCGGATCAGCGGATTCTGCGCGCCCAGATTTTTGGAGCACCAGAACCAGTCGGTGTCCCAGCGCCACAGGAAATCGCGCGCCGCGAGGTAATCGGTTGCCTTGTCGCGGATCGAACGGTAGTAGATGTGCTCGAATGTATAGTCGCTCGTGAACGGCGTTTCGTCCGTGAATCTTCCTGTGGTCAGAACCATCTCACCGGCGCCAAACACCACGCCATCGACAAAATCGGCTGCCGATGCGCAGGCCCGTTCCAGCGCCGCAAAGAAAGCGTTCAGGTCGCTAAAACCGGCATGGTCGATGCGCACAAACTTCTTCACCGGAACCGTCTTCGCGCGCACCCGCAAGGCGTAGCCCAGCGTGCCGTAGGAATTGGGAAAGCCGAAGAACAGGTCGCGATGCTCGTTCGCCGCAGAACACAGATAGATCCGGCCGTCGCCGGCCAGGATTTCCATCTCCAGCACAGTGTCGTGCACCAGACCGTAACGGAACGAAGTCGCCTCGATGCCCACACCGGCGACCGCGCCACCGATGGTGATGGACTTCAGTTGCGGCACCACGGCCGGCATCAAGCCGTGGCGCAGCGTGGCGTCGACCAACACCTCGTAGCTGGTCATGCCCTCGGCATCCACCCAGCCTTGTTGCGCATTGACTTCCAGCACGTGGTTGAAATCGCGCACGTCGAGGCGTTGCGCCGTTGCCGGTGCACGGTCGCGGAAAAGATTGGAGGTGTCCTTGTCGAGCGCGAGGTGGCCCGCCCCGGCCTGGAGCAGTGCGGCCAGTCTCGCCTTGCGGGCTGCGTAGTCCTGCATGCGCCCTTGCGCAGAAAGAAGGTTCGATGCCGCGCCGGTCGCAGGCACGTTCAGTGCCGGTCGTAGAGAAAAGCGCGGCTCATCGGATAATTGTCCTTCGAGACATTACCCTTGCTGAACACGATCTGGAACAGGTGCGTGCGGGTGTGGGGCGAGCGGAACATTTCCGCACAGGCATACAGATAGGTGCGCCATACCCTGCGGAAGTGCTCGCTGAATTTCGCCGGATCGAGCGCCCGGATCTTGTCCCAGTTGCGGTCGAAGCGCTCGGCCCAGGCATCCAGCGTCAACGCATAGTGACGGCGCAGGTTCTCGATGTCGACGACCTCGAGCCCGCACTCCTCCATCGCGACGATGGTTTCGGCCAGGCTAGGGATCCAGCCGCCCGGAAACACGTGCTTGCGGATATACAACTCGGTGTCGCGCACGCCGACATGGCCGATGAAGTGCAGCATGCCGAGACCGCCGGGCTTGAGGAAATCCGCGTGAGCCTTGACCACCGCCCGCAACTGGTCGCGCCCGGCATGTTCCAGCACTCCGATCGACACCACCTTGTCGTACTGCCGGTCCACCTCGCGGAAGTCGGCCTCGCGCAGTTCGATCCTGCCTTCCAGCCCGCGGCGGCGGATCTCGTCTCGCACCGCCATGACCTGCTCGGGAGTGGTGTTGACACCGGTCGGAGCCGCACCGTAGTGCTCCAGGGCATGAAACAGGAAGCCGCCGAATCCACAACCGATGTCCACCACCGTCTCGCCGCGCGTCAGCAGGATCTTGCGGCAGACGTGATCGATTTTGTTTTTCTGTGCCTCTTCGACCGTCGCGGTGCCTTCCTTCCAGTAGGCGCACGTGTACATCATCGACGGCAAATCGAGCCAGAACCGATAGAACTCCGTGCCCAGGCCGTAATGGAAACGCGCGTTCTTTCTGGCCTGCGCGATCGAGCGGTTGGAGAAGCGCAACTCGTGCCAGTGGTTGCGAATGACGATCAGGGCGTTCGGGTTATGCGCGAAGCCGCCATCGAGCCCGACCCGGAACGCCGCGCCGAGATCGCCCTCGATATCGACCTCGCCGTCGAAATAGGATTCGACGAAACCGATGTGCCCGAACAGCGCGGTGCGAAGCTCGGCCGCACGCTTGTGAATCACAATGGTGAACGCCGGCGTGCCGGCGCCGTTCTGGTAATGCGAGCCGTCTGCAAACTCGACGCGAAAGCGGATACCGGCACGATCACCCAGTGCCGCCAATCTGCGCTTTACCAATCCGGTCGCCATTATTCTGGTGTCCTGTTCCGCCGCCTACTCTCCCAGGTATGCCTGCCGCACCTGCGGGTTGTCGAGCAAGTCCCGGGCGCTGTCGGTCACGGTGATCAGCCCGCTTTCCATCACGTAACCTCGGTGACTGGCTTCCAGTGCCAGCTTTGCGTTCTGCTCGACCAGCAGCACCGTAACGCCTTCCCGCGATATGGTGCGTATGGTCGAAAAAATCTTCTCCACCATCATCGGCGCCAGTCCCATGCTCGGCTCATCGAGCAACAGCAGCTTCGGGCTGCTCATCAACGCGCGCCCGATGGCGAGCATCTGCTGCTCGCCCCCCGACAGCGTGCCCGCGGTCTGGTTCCGGCGTTCGGCAAGTTGCGCGAATAGCGAGTAAATGCGATCGAGATCAGCACGAACTGCCGCGCGGTCGTTGCGCGTGTACCCACCCATCTCGAGGTTCTCATGCACCGTCAGCCGACCGAACACGCCGCGCCCTTCCGGCACCAGCGCCAGCCCGCGCTCGACCAGCTGGTAGGACAACAGTGCGCCGACATTCTCGCCGCGGTAATGCACCTTGCCGCCATGATGCAGCATCCCGCAAATTGCCTTCAATGTCGTCGACTTGCCCGCTCCGTTGGCGCCGATCAACGCCACCATCTCGCCTTCGTCCACGTTCAGATCGATGCCCTTGACCGCGTTGATGCCGCCGTAGGCCACCTTCAACCCGGAAACCTCCAGAAGGGCGTTCAAGGCAACGCGCCTCCGAGATAGGCGCGAATCACTTCCGCATCGTTCTTCACCGCTACCGGTTCGCCTTCGGCGATCTTCTTGCCAAAGTCGAGCACCGCTACCCGGTCGCACAAACCCATCACCAGCTTGACGTCGTGCTCGATCAGCAGGATGGTCACACCGTCGCCGCGGATCCTGATGAGCAAACGGCGCAGGTCCGCTGTTTCGGTCGCATTCATGCCGGCGGCCGGCTCGTCCAGTGCCAGCAGCTTCGGCTCGGTGGCAAGCGCCCGTGCGATCTCCAGACGCCTCTGGTCCCCGTAGGACAGATTTTTCGACAGCGCATGCGAGTGGCGCGCGATTCCGACATAGTCGAGCAGTTCGCGCGCGCGGCGGCGGATCGCCGATTCCTCCGCAATGGTGCGTCGGCCGCGCAGAATCGCACCGAGAGCCCCGGCACGGGTGCGCACGTGACGCCCCACCATGACGTTTTCCAGCGCCGTCATGTTGCCGAACAGGCGGATGTTCTGGAACGTACGCGCAATGCCATGCCCGACCACGCGATGCGGCTTGAGCCCGATCAGATTGATGCCGTCGAATTCAAAACGCCCGCCGTCCGGTTCATACAGCCCGGTAAGAACATTGAACAGCGTGGTCTTGCCCGCCCCGTTAGGCCCGATCAGGCCGTATATTTCGTTGCGTCGGATCGTCAGTGACACGTCGGCAAGGGCGGCAACGCCGCCGAAGTGCTTTTCGATGTGACTGGCGTCGAGCAACGCCGCGGGCGCGGTTCCCATCGTGGCTCAGTCCTGTTCGGCGAACTCTCGTTTGCGCGTCTTGGACGGCCAGATCCCGGCCGGCCGGTACAGCATCATCAGCACCAGTGCCAGACCGAACAGCAACATGCGGATGACCTCCGGTTCGATCAGCATGTGGCCGAATACGGCCCTTTGCACCGGCTCCACGGTATAGCGCAGCACTTCCGGAACAAAGGAAAGCAACAACGCGCCGATGACCACACCGCCGATATTGCCCATCCCGCCGAGGACCACCATCGACAGCACCATGATGGATTCGACCACCACGAAGCTCTCCGGGCTGATGAAACCCTGCATCGCCGAAAACATGCCGCCGGCGATGCCGCCGAAGCTCGCGCCCATCGCGAACGCCAGCAGCTTGATATTGCGGGTGTTGATGCCCATCGCCTGGGCGGCGACTTCGTCCTCGCGGATCGCAATCCAGGCACGACCGATGCGTGAATTCTCCAACCTCAGGTTAATCACGACAACGGCGAGCAGCACCAGCATCAGCAGATAGTAGTACTTGATCGGGCCGCTGAACGTCAGCCCGAGGAGAGTCTCGCCGCGGGCGAAACTAAAGTTGCCGATCGTGAACGGATCGATAAGCGTGACGCCCTGCGGTCCGTTGGTAAGGTTGACCGGCTGCGAGAGGTTGTTGAGGAAAATGCGCACGATTTCGCCGAAACCTAGCGTCACGATGGCGAGATAGTCACCGCGCAACTTCAGCGTCGGCGCGCCCAGCAAAATCCCGAATAGGCAGGCCAGCGCCGCACCGATCGGCAGGATCACCCAGAAAGGCAGGTGCAGGCCGAAATGCGGCGAGGCGAGCAACGCGTAGGTATAAGCCCCGACTGCGTAGAAGGCGATGTACCCGAGATCGAGCAAACCGGCGAAGCCGACGACGATGTTAAGGCCCAGCGATAGAAGGATGAACAGGATGGCGAGATTGGTGATGCGCACCCAGGCCGTGCCGACGGAGGCCAGCACGAACGGCAGCACCAGCAGCGCGGCCGCCACCAGTACGACCCCGACCCAGAGCGAGGCGGGATGGCGGCGCATTTGCGCAAGAGCGTCAACCATCGGGCCGTCGCCTCATGCACGGTCTCCCACGCGCTCGCCCAGCATGCCGGACGGCCGGAACACCAGCACAGCGATCAGAACCAGGAAAGCGAACACGTCCTGATAGTTGCTGCCGAATAGAATGAAGTGTTGGTTCTGTGTACAGTTCTCCACCAGCATGTCCGCAAGCCACGAATAGCGGCACAGGTCCGTCAGGTCGCCGATATATCCCGCGCCCAGCGCCTCCACCACCCCGAGCAGGATTCCGCCCAGCATCGCGCCCGCAAGATTACCGATGCCGCCAAGGACGGCGGCCGCGAAGGCCTTCATCCCGAGCAACGCTCCCATGGTGTAGTGGGCAACGCCGTAGTAAGTTCCGACCATCACACCGGCAATCGCGCCGAGTCCTGCGCCGACGACGAAGGTGAATGCAATCACCTTGTTTACGTTGATTCCCATCAGGCCGGCGATCTGGTGATTCTCCGACGTGGCCCGCATCGCAATTCCCAGCCGCGTGCGGTACACCAGCGCGGTGAGTCCGCCCATCAATGCAATGGATGTGAGAATGATCGCGATCTGCACCGCGCTGATGTGCGCGCCGCCGATTTCGAACACCGGGTTGGCCATGACCTGCGGAAACGAAATCGGCGCGCGGCTCCAGATCATCAAGGCGACGTTCTGCAGGATGATCGAGATGCCGATTGCGGTGATGAGCGGAGCCAGCCGCGGCGCCCCCCGCAACGGCCGGTATGCCACACGCTCCATCGCGTAGCCCACGCCCATGCACACCGGTATCGCGCACGCGGCTCCGGCCAGCACGATCAACACCGGCGCGAGGCCCGTGTCGGCGCCGGCCAGCGCGGAGATCACGGTGAGGGCGACCATTGCGCCGATCATCACCACTTCGCCGTGCGCGAAATTGATAAGCTGGATGATGCCGTACACCATGGTGTA
>JAXIOX010000183.1:0-2043 GCA_045403275.1 Burkholderiales bacterium
CAGAAAAAGTAGCCACGATCGCCTGCGGACAGGCAGCGAGCCCGGCACGCAAAGACCGGGTTTCCCTGCGTCGGGCGCGTCGACTTACGAAAATCCCGACGCCTTCCACTTTCCCGGCACCGGCACGGCTTCGGTGTCGCCTGGCCATGGCGGCATGGTGACGCCTACCGCCGTCAAGGCCTCGTCGCCGCGCACACGAAACTGGAAATGCGTTCCAACGGGGATCGTCAGACTGACGCCCGGCTCCAGGGCGACGACTTCCTCGCGGTCGCCTTGTTTTCGCCAGATCTCGCCGCTGCCCGACAGCACGTACCAGATTTCATCCACAGTGCGATGCCGGATGGCTTCCGAGGCGCGCCCCGGCGCCAGCTCGAAGTGAGCCATGCCGCCGCGTTCCGTTCTCGCCAGCACCCGGACATCCGACCCGTCCGGCGCCATCAAATCAGGCGCTTGCGGCAGGCGCTTGGTCGCGAAGTCCGTCATAGCTGCAGATCCTCTCTGGTATTGCTGTTCCTCGAACATCCGCTTAGGTAATATTTCCGCGGCCCATTCGATTTCAGGTTGTTTTCCATGGCTCAAATTCCCGTTTTCCGTGGTTCCCCAGGGCTTGGCGCATGACCGCCGAAGCCCATACGCGTTCCGCCCGCCGCCGGGATCTTGGGATCGGCGAGCGCGAGTTCTCGATCCTGAAGCGCTTGTCGACGCCCCGGGAAATTCAGGATTATTTGAACGCGATTCCGATAAATTACGAAATCGGCGGACAGACGATCCTGTCGGTGCGCGAAGTGCTGAGGCAGCGCCGCGCGCATTGCATCGAAGGTGCCTTCTTTGCCGCCTGCGCGCTCTGGGTGCACGGCGAGCCGCCGCTGGTGATGCACCTGGACTGCGATCTGAGCGACTTTCCGCACGTCGTCGCATTGTTCCGTCGTGGTGGGCACTGGGGTGCAATCTCGAAGACAAACGGCACGCCGCTGCGCTACCGCGACCCGATCTACCGCAGCCTACGCGAGCTGGTCATGTCGTACTTTCACGAGTACTACAACAAGCGCGGTTACAAGACCCTGCGCAGCTATTCGGGACCGTTCGACATGCGGCGCATCGCTTCGGAGGACTGGATAACCAGCGAGAAATCCTGCTGGGCGGCGCACGAACGTCTGGCTGACTTCCGTCATTACCCGCTCGTTTCGGCACGGCAAATCCGCATGCTGTCGCGCCGCGATCCGTTCGAGCGCCGTGCCGCGAAACTGGTCCAGTACCCGAAGCCCAAAACGCGCAGGAAACGAACCGGCCGGCCCGGCCGATAGGCGTGGCCCGCGCCCAATGATGTGCGGGGACCGGAGATCAGCCCCGGTCTCAGTCCTTCTTCGCTTCTCCTCCCGCCGCGATCTGTTCGTCCGCGCACGCCTTTACCCGCGCGGGACCGCGCCCGGCGAACTTGGCGCGGCATCTTTCGAGCACCTTCGCGTGCTTTTCGGCGTACCCGGCAAGCGCGCTTTCAGCGGCGACGTCCTTGTCAACGCAGGACTTGGCCAACTCCCAGCCGATAATGTGCACCTGCCGTGTGCAACGCTGCACGATTTCACCGGCTTGCTGTGGATACGTTTTTAGAGCTTGCATTGCGGAAAGGTCTCCTTTGACGCAGGCGTCCACCCCTTCCGCCCCGAACTCGCCCATCTGGTAGTGGCAACGGTAAACGATATCCGCCCTCAGGTCCTCTTCCTTGATGTCTTCGGCAGCGGCAAGCGGAAAAGCCAGGAATGCGGCGCTTGTCAGCAGGACGCACACGATAACTGACCGCCGAATGGGAAACGTGATCGCTGCTTGCTTCATCCTTGCACCCACACCGTTTGAAATATTCCGAATAGAGCCTCTTGCTGCCGCTTTCAAAATGGCTTGCGCCCGAGAACGTTTCCGGGCGGGTCGTAGTTGCAGGCGACGATCAGCGTCCTGTCGCACACCGCCTCGCCGCAGCCCAGCATCCGGGTGTCCCGCCACACCATCTGCGTGTAGTGCCCTACGGGTTGCCAGTTGGATCGCGTCAGC
>JAXIOX010000082.1:0-3145 GCA_045403275.1 Burkholderiales bacterium
TCTGCTCTGCGGAAACTACGCGCCGGCGCGCGGCGAACGGGTCGGCATCCTGCTCTGCGGCGGCAATACGACCGCCGTTGATTTTTCCCGCTAGCGGCCGAGTTTCCGGTGCAGCCACTCGTGGAAGTGCACCTCGGCATCGTCCATCGGTGACTGGTAGGGGCCGGCGTCGTCAAGGCCCTGCTCGTACAGCGCGCGGCGGCCGCGGTCGAGACGCAGGCAGATGTCGTTGTCCTCGATCGCCGTCTCGGCGTAGGCGGCCTGCTGCGCCTCGACGAACTCGCGCTCGAAGAGGACGATCTCCTCGGGATAGTAGAACTCGACCACGTTGGTGGTGCGCGTCGGCGAGCGCGGGATCAGGTGCGACACGACCAGGACGTTCGGATACCACTCGAAGGTGAGCCCGGGAAAGTAGCTCGCCCAGAGCGCGCCGTGCTTCGGCTGGCGGCCGTCGAGCTGTTGCAGGCAAACCTCGTGCCATTTCTTGTAGACCGGCGTGCCGGGCCGCTCGAGGCCGGCCTTGGCGGCGACGATCTGCACCGAGTACTCGTCGCCGTAGTCGACGCTGAAGTTGTTGCAGTCGGTGAAATTGCCCAGGCCGGGATGGAAAAAGTCGACGTGATAGACCTCGAGGTAGGTCTCGATGAAGGTCTTCCAGTTGATGTCGTACTCGTCGATGCGCACCGTGTCGAGGACGTAGCCGCTGAAGTCCCAGTCGGCGCCGGTGGTGATTTTCGCCAGGTCCTTGCGCGGATCGCGCGGCCCGGTGAACAGCAGCCCGTTCCAGTTGACGAGCGGCGTCGAGCGCAGCTTGACGCAGGGGCTCTCCGGGAAGTGCGGCGCGCCCAGCAGCTCGCCCTTCAGGTCATAGGTCCATCGGTGCAGCGGGCAGACGATGTTCTCGACGTTGCCGCGGCCTTCCAGCAGGATCGCCTGGCGGTGGCGGCAGACATTCGACAGCAACTCGACGCCGGATTGATTCCTGACCAGAACCTTGGCATCGCCGGTCCAGGCGAGCGTGTGGTAGTCGCCGACCGTGGGGACCATCAGCTCGTGGCCGACGTAGTTCGCGCCGGCGTCGAACAGGAGCCTTTTTTCGAGCTCGAAGATGGCGGCATCGAAGTACCAGGACGCCGGCAGGTGGCAGCTCGCCGGCTTGATCTGGCGCAAGCTCGAAATGTCCGCCATGCGTTGTAAAGCTCCTAGAAAAACAGTATTTTAACAAACGATGAGCAAGCCTTCAGCCGAGAGCAAGCTCGATTTCGAGCAGGCCCTCGCCGAGCTGGAAAAAATCGTGGCGCGCATGGAGTCTGGCGAGCTGCCGCTGGAGCAGGCGCTGGCCACCCACAAGCGCGGGCTCGAGCTCGCGCGTTTCTGCCAGCAGAAGCTGGAGGCGGCGCAGCAGCAAGTCAAGGTTCTCGAAGGCGACGTCCTCAAGCCGCTGGCAAAAGCCACGGCGGCGGCCGCCGAGCCCGATGAGGGGAACTGACGGGGACTTCCAGGCCTGGATGGGCGATGTCCAGGCGAGGATGGAAGCGGCCCTCTCGCGCCTGCTGCCGGCCGCGCACTTGCGGCCCTCCCGCCTGCACGAGGCGATGCGCTACGCCACGCTCGAGGGCGGCAAGCGGGTGCGGCCGCTGCTCGCGTTCGCCGCCGGCGAGGCGGCCGAGGCGGGCGCCGAGCGCCTGGAGATCGCCGCAGCCGCGGTCGAGATGATTCACGCGTATTCGCTGGTGCACGACGACCTGCCCTGCATGGACGACGACGTCCTGCGCCGCGGCCAGCCCACGGCGCACGTCGAGTACGATGAGGCCACCGCGCTGCTGGTCGGCGATGCGCTGCAATCGCTCGCGTTCCAGCTGCTGGCCGAGCACCAGCTCGCCGACGATCCCGCCGTGCAGCTGGCGATGGTGAAGACGCTGGCGGCCGCCGCCGGCTCGCGCGGCATGGCGGGCGGCCAGCAGATCGACCTCGAGGCGACCGGCAATGCGCTCACGGTGCCCGAGCTCGAGGCTATGCATGTCCACAAGACCGGCGCCCTGATCCGCGCCGCGGTGCTCCTTGGCGCTGCGTGTGGGAAAGGCTTGTCTCAAAAAGAGCTTTCCTTGTTGGACCGCTACGCGAAGGCGGTGGGCCTGGCCTTCCAGGTGGTGGACGACGTCCTCGACTACGACGCGAACACGACCACCCTCGGCAAAACTGCCGGCAAGGACCAGAAGCAGGGCAAGCCGACCTATGTATCCGCGATGGGGTTGGCGCCGGCGCGCGCGCTGTCCCAGGAGCTGCGGGGGCAGGCCCACGCTGCCCTGGAAGGGCTCGGCGACCGGGCTGCGCGCCTGCGGCAGCTGGCGGACTTCATCGTTCTGAGAAAATTCTAGGATGGCGACCATTACCGGCGAGCTGCCCTCAGGTGCCGATGCGGCTGGCTACAATCCCTCGATGTACGAGCTGCTGAAGACGATCGACGACCCGTCCCAGCTGCGCGCGCTCGAGCGCCGCCAGCTCGGCCAGCTCGCCGACGAGCTGCGCGCCTACGTGCTGCAATCGGTGTCCCAGACCGGAGGCCACCTTTCGTCCAACCTCGGCACGGTCGAGCTGACGATCGCGCTGCACTACATTTTCGACACCCCCGTCGACCGCATCGTCTGGGACGTCGGCCACCAGACCTACCCGCACAAGATCCTCACCGGGCGGCGCGAGGCGATGTCGCGGCTGCGCATGATCGACGGCATCTCTGGCTTTCCGCGCCGTGCCGAGTCGAAGCACGACACCTTCGGCACCGCGCATTCGAGCACCTCCATCTCGGCCGCGCTCGGCATGGCGGTCGCGGCCAAGGTGAAGGGCGAGGGCAAGCACTGCATCGCCGTCATCGGTGACGGCGCGATGTCGGCGGGCATGGCCTACGAGGCGATGAACAACGCCGGCGCGATGGACGTCAACCTGCTGGTGATCCTCAACGACAACGAGATGTCGATCTCGCCGCCGGTCGGCGCGCTGACCAACTATCTGGCGCGCCTGCTCTCGGGCCGGCTCTATTCGGGCGCGCGGCGGGCGAGCGAGCACATCCTGAAGCGCGTCGGCGTCTGGGAGCTGGCGCGGCGCGCCGAGGAGCACGTCAAGGGGATGGTCACGCCGTCGACGCTGT
>JAXIOX010000059.1:0-10454 GCA_045403275.1 Burkholderiales bacterium
GCGTTGGCGATGACCACTTCGCGATGCGCCTGCGCGATCGCGTCCAGATACGCGTCCTCGATATCGTGGCGGTGACGGACGTTATCGCGCACCAGGAATGCTGCGCGCTGGTCGCCGCGCGGCTCCAATGCCAGGACCGGCTTGGCGAGCGGTAGCCAGCGCCGCCGCAATTGCGTCCAGGCGGTGCGCATCCACAAGGTGCGCGCGGCAGCATACATGTCGGCGATCAGCGGACCTTCGACGCTCACCGCATAATCAAGGCGCGGCGGTGCGCTGCTGCGCAAATCCCCGTGATCGATGATGTTGATGCCGCCGCAGAAACCGATGCGTCCGTCCACCACCGCCAACTTGCGGTGCAAGCGCCGCAGTCGCGTGCGCCTAAGCCTGAACGCCCACAATTCGGGGCGGTACACCAGCAGTTGCACCCCCGCGTCCAGCAGTTGCCGGCGCAGGTCTTCAGGAAACGGGCGCGATCCGAAGCCGTCTATCATCACGTGCACCCGCACCCCGCGCCGCGCCGCGCGAATCAACGCCGCGGCAATGCGCTGCCCGGCGTCGTCGGGCTCGAAAATGTAGGTCTCCAGGAAGATTTCGCTTGCCGCGGCATCGATTTCGCGTTCGAGCGCCGGGAAGTACTCCTCGACGTTGCACAGCAGCCGGATCCGGTTACCGCGTCGGAATTTCATGCCTTTCGGGTCAGCAGCGCCGACAGCGCGATGTGATCGGAGACCCGTGACCAGGCGCGGCCACGGTGGGCATGCGCGATGCGGATCGAGAAGCCGCGCACGTAGATGCGGTCAAGATGTAGCAGCGGCAACAATGCCGGATAGCTGCGCGCCGGGCGACCCGCGGTCGTCTCGAACACCTCGGAGACGTTCAGGGATTGTTCCAGTGCATGGCTCGCGCGCCGGCGCCAGTCGTTGAAATCGCCGGCAACAACCAACGGGGCTTCGGGCGGCACCAGGCGTTCGATACGGGACTTGAGAAGCGAGATCTGTTGGTTGCGCCAGTGGCCGAACAAACCCAGGTGCACATTGATGCAATGCAGTGGCTTGCTCCAGCCGGGGATGGCAATCTCGCAATGGAGCAAGCCACGGCGTTCGCCGCGATGCATCGAGACGTCCTCGTTGTCCCATCTCGCTATCGGGTACTTGCTGAGAATGGCATTGCCGTGATGGCCGCTGCCATAGACCGCGTTCCTGCCGTAGGCAAAATCGTTCCATATCGAATCGGCCAGGAATTCGTGTTGCGGGCTGACCGGCCAGTTGTTGTGGCGCTCGGCGTGGCGTTCGTGCAGTCCCTGGACCTCCTGCAGAAACACCAGATCCGCGCCGATGTTGCGCAGCTTGTCGCGCAAGTCGTGGACGGACATGCGACGCTTGAACTGCGAGAAGCCTTTGTGGATGTTGTAAGTAACGACGTGCAGCGTTTCCATGGATCCCCTGCCATTGAGCCAGATGTCGCAATCCGCCGGCGCAGGATACGGTCGCCGACGTCGACCCCATATTACCGCGGATGGACAGCGCGGCCGCGGCGCTCCACCGCAGGGAAGCTCTACTCAGCGTCCGCTGCCGGACGGTGCGGCCACGGGAAATTCACGCAGGCGCTGCCGGCGCATGATCTCGTCCACCATCGCGCCGAAACGCTTTTCCGCGGTGTTGCGAACCAGAATGGTACCGATCAGCGGCGGAATGCTGAAGTCCGGCGTCATCAAGCCGGTGTAGCGCAACAGCAGGCGCCGCCCGCGTGCTTCGAGAGTGTAGGCTCCGCGCAGTTCCTTGAAGTTGCCCTCGATCGCGCGCGAGACGATGCGCTCGTAGGGAAACTCCTCGACTTCGAGCC
This sequence comes from Burkholderiales bacterium, assembly GCA_045403275.1. GTDB lineage: Bacteria > Pseudomonadota > Gammaproteobacteria > Burkholderiales > JACQAP01 > JACQAP01. The sequence continues at coordinate 1,843 of JAXIOX010000059.1, forward strand.
GCACGTTGATGGGAAAGGAGAAAAACAGCAGCCTGGTTTCCCCGCTCTGGTCGACTATGACGCTGCGCTTGCTGCGGGAAACGATACGGCTCGCGTGCATGCCGGGGATGAACTCCGAGAGCCGGTCGTAGTCGGTCAGGACTTCCCATGCCAGGGTCACTTCCGCCTCGAATTCGGCGGCCGCCTCGACATTGAAGCTGTCGCCATGGCGAGCAACCTGCAGGCTGACATCGGCTGCGTGACACAAGGGCGGAAACACCAGCGCAAACCACAGGAAGCGGTGCATCGTCTGCCTGCAGCTTCCTTATCGGAAACGTTGCACCGGCGAGGCGGCTGTGCCGGCGCTGGTCAGGACACCGCGAGCATGCGGTCGAGCGCGACCTTGGCCAGCTCCGCGTCGCGCGGCGGCACCTTGATCCGGTTTACCACCCTGCCCTGCGCAAGGTTCTCCAGCGTCCAGGCCAAGTGCTGCGGGTCGATGCGCGCCATGGTCGAGCACATGCACACCAGCGGCGCCATGAACTGGATGATTTTGCCCTGCGGCTTGAATTCCTCGGCGATACGATTGACCAGGTTCAGTTCCGTGCCGACCAGCCAGCGGGTGTTCGCCGGCGCGTTGCGGATGGTGTTGATGATGGTCTCGGTCGATCCCACGTAGTCCGAGAGCTTGCACACCTCGAACTTGCATTCGGGGTGCGAAATGACCAGCCCGTCGGGATGCTGGTTGCGGAACTTGAGAACGTGCTGCGGCTGGAACATCTGATGCACCGAGCAGTGCCCTTTCCACAGAAGCAGGCGGGCAGCCTTGATCTGCTCCGCCGAGAGGCCGCCCATCGGTTCGTCCGGATCCCATACCAGCATCTCGTTGAGCGGGATGCCCATCTTGTAGCCGGTCCAGCGGCCCAGGTGCTGATCGGGAAAGAAAAGCACCTTCGCGCGGCGCGCAAACGACCACTCCAGGATCTGCTTCGCGTTCGAGGACGTGCAGACGATGCCGCCGTGCTCGCCGCAGAAGGCCTTCAGGTCGGCGGCCGAGTTGATGTAAGTGGCCGGCGTGACGTGCTGGTCGGGATCGAGCACTTCACCCAGCTCGCGCCAGGCGCGCTCGACTTTCGACACGCTGGCCATGTCCGCCATCGAGCAACCGGCGGCCATGTCGGGGAGCACGGTGATCTGGCCGGGCTTGCACAGGATGTCCGCAACTTCGGCCATGAAGTGCACGCCGCAGAACACGATGTACTCGGCGTCGGTTTGCGAGGCCAGCTTGGAGAGCTTGAGCGAGTCGCCGGTCAGGTCGGCGTGCTTGTAGACATCGGCGCGCTGGTAGTGGTGGGCGAGAAGGGCTACACGCTTGCCGAGCTTTTTCCTGGCCGCAACGATGCGCGCCTCGCAGTCGTCATCCTGCAGGCGGCTGTACTGGTCGAAAGCGATTGCGCTGGCTTGCATAGTATGCGGCTCCTCATCGGCCCTGGAAAATTTGGAACGAAAACCTTATCACACTAAGACCGGAAATCGCGATCATTGTTTCAGTCGGTTTGACAGGTGTTCGGGCAAGGTTCTGAGTACCTGCGCGTTGCTCCAGGAAAAGACCTTGACGGAGGCTCGGTCATGCGGCATCCAGAGGTAACCAAGATGCTCGCCCGGCGCGACTTTCACCGGCAGCGGCCCGGGCAGGCGCAAGCCGAACACATGCTCCAAGTTACGGGTGACGCCCGGCGCATAGCGCCAGCGCCATTCCGGGTAGATCTCGTATTCGTTGCGCATTTTCCAGTCGGTAAGCTCGAAGGCCTCGGCATCCAGACCGGTTTCTTCCGCCACTTCCCGCGCGGCGGTCTGGCGCAGCGTTTCGCCCTCTTTCTGGCTGCCGGTGACCGACTGCCAGAAGCCCGGGTGATCCGCGCGCTGCAGCAGCAGCACCTGCAGGTCGGGGGTGTGGATCACCACCAGCACCGAAATCGGGATTTTGTATTTCTTCACCGCTGTATTTCTTCACCGCGAAGGCGCAAAGACGCAAAGGAAACGCAAAGGAAAGCAAAAACACTTGAGGTTAAAAAGCAAAGAGGTGGATAGTTGCGCCACCACGATATATCGACTGGGTGGGACAAATCTGAACTCCCTGTTTTTTGACACACTTCATTTGGTTTCCTCTGCGTTTCCTTTGCGCCTTTGCGGTTAGTCGGTCTTCGCAGTTTCGCTCTTGCGCAGGCGGATGTGCAGCTCGCGCAGCTGCTTCTCGTCTACGGGTCCGGGGGCCTTGCACATCAGGTCCTGCGCCCGCTGGGTCTTGGGGAAGGCGATCACGTCGCGGATGGACTCCGCGCCCGCCATCATGGCGACGATGCGGTCGAGGCCGAAGGCCAGCCCGCCGTGGGGCGGCGCGCCGAACTGCAGCGCTTCCAGCAGGAAGCCGAATTTTCTCTGCGCGTCTTCCGCACTGATCCCCAGCGCCCTGAATACCCTGGATTGCACATCCTGGCGATGGATACGCACCGAGCCGCCGCCGATTTCCGACCCGTTGAGCACCATGTCGTAAGCCTTCGACAGCGCCTTGCCGGGATCGGCTTCAAGGTACGCATCGTGACCGTCCATCGGGCTGGTGAAAGGATGGTGCAGCGGGTCCCAGCGCTTGTCCTCCTCGTTCCATTCGAACATCGGAAATTCCACCACCCACAGCGGCCGCCAGCCTTTCTCGGCCAGCCCGCGCTCGTGTCCGACTTTGTTGCGCAGCGCCCCGAGCGCTTCGTTTACAACCTTGGCCTTGTCGGCACCGAAGAAAATCAGGTCGCCGTCCTTCGCGCCGGTGCGCTCGAGGAGGATTTTCACCACGCTCTCGGGCAGGAATTTCAGGATCGGCGACTGCAGTCCCTCCACGCCCTTGGCGACGTCGTTGACCTTGACGTACGCCAGCCCCTTGGCGCCGTAAATGGCAACGAACTGCGTGTAGTCATCGATTTCCTTCCTCGACAGCGTGCCGCCGCCCGGCACCCGCAGCGCCGCCACCCGGCCGCCCGGCGCAACTGCCGCCTCGCGGAAAACCTTGAAATCGACCACGCGCATGACGTCGGTGAGCTCAGTGAGCGTGAGCGGCACGCGCAGATCCGGCTTGTCGGAGCCGTATTTCGACATCGCCTCCGCGAAGCTCATGCGCGGAAACGGGTTCGGCAACGTCACATCCAGCACTTCCCTGAACAAGCTGCGGATCATCTCTTCCATCAGTAGCGTGATCTCGGCCGCGCCCAGGAAGGAAGTCTCGATGTCGATCTGGGTGAATTCGGGCTGCCGGTCGGCCCTGAGATCTTCGTCGCGGAAGCACTTGGTGATCTGGTAGTAACGGTCGAAGCCCGCCACCATCAGCAATTGCTTGAACAACTGCGGCGACTGCGGCAGGGCAAAGAACTCTCCCGGGTGCACACGGCTCGGCACCAGGTAATCGCGCGCACCTTCCGGGGTGGACTTGGTGAGCATCGGCGTCTCGACGTCGATGAAGCCCTGTGCATCGAGGAAACGCCGCACCGCCATCGCCACCCGGTAGCGCAGCCGCAGGTTCATCTGCATCTGCGGCCGGCGCAGGTCGAGGTAGCGGTGCTCGAGCCGCACCGTTTCCGACAGGTTGTCGTCGTCCATCTGGAACGGCGGCGTGACCGAGGCATTGAGGATTTCCAGCGAGCGCGCCAGCACTTCCACTTCACCGGAGACCAGGTTCTGGTTGACGGTCCCTTCGGGGCGGCGGCGCACCAGGCCGCCAACCTTTACCACATACTCGTTGCGGATCTTTTCCGCGGTGGCGAAAGTCCCGGCGTTGTCCGGATCGCACACCACCTGCAGCAGGCCTTCCCGGTCCCGCAGATCGATGAAGATCACGCCACCATGGTCGCGGCGCCGGTGCACCCAGCCGTAGAGCGTGACGATCTGGTCGAGGTGCCGGGTGGAAACGAGTCCGCAGTATTCGGTGCGCATAAGTTCAGAATCGGGCATTGAGGATCGGGGATCGAATGTGACCGCGCGCGTTTGCGCGCACGGCAAAAGGCGGAACGGTCACGCCGCGTCGCTGGTCGCGCTCTTGTCTTCCGGCGGCGCCACACCCATGGAGATAATGTACTTCAGTGCCGCATCGACGCTGATGTCGAGTTCCACGACATCCTCAGCAGGCATCATCAGGAAGAACCCGGAAGTCGGGTTGGGCGTGGTAGGCACGTACACACTCACGTATTCGCCTTTCAGATGGTTTACTACATCGCCGCCCGGCTGCCCGGTGAGAAAAGCGATGGTCCATGAACCCTGACGCGGATACTGCACCAGCAGCGCCTTGCGAAATGCCACCGCGGACGAGGAAAACAGCGTGTCCGAAACCTGCTTGACGCTGGAGTAAAGCGACTTGACGATCGGGATGCGGGCGAGCAGACCTTCCCAGTACATCACCAGACGCTGGCCAATGATGTTGGCGGCGAAAACCCCGGTGGCAAACACGACCGCCAGCGTCATCAGCACGCCCAGGCCGGGAATGTGAAAGCCGATCCACGAACGCGGCTGCCAGGTCTCCGGAAGCAGCAGCAGCGTTTGGTCGAGGGTGCCGACCAGAAAACTCAACACCCACACGGTAATGACCAGCGGAACCCAGATCAGGAGCCCCGTGATAAGGTATTTTTTCACTGGTCCGCCTTACCGGCGGTCGTGGCAGGCACCGGCGCCTTCGTCGTGGTCGGCGTCGGGCTCGCATCTTTCCCGGCCTTGGAGTCTTCCTTGGCCGCGTGCTGTTCTTTGGGCTGGGCCTCTTGCTTGTCCTTCTTGCTCTCGCTCTTGTCCTGCGCCTCCTGCGACCCCTCCTTGGGCTTGGAACCGCCCTTGAAGTCGGTCGCGTACCAGCCGCTGCCCTTCAAATGGAAACCCGCCGCACTCACCAGTTTCCCCAGCGTCGACTTGCCGCAGGCGGGGCACTCGGTCAAGGGCGGTTCCGACAGCTTCTGCAGAACCTCTTTCTTGTGCCCGCAACTGGTACATCGATATTCGTATATGGGCATAGTATCCCTCGCAAAAACAACGGAAATTATACCGTATCAAGCAGATACACTCGGTAAGCGAATCGGGGTTTGAGGCGCTGAAATCAAGGCGGGACGGGGTCTGGCGGCCGATCGTTATAATCAGGCACCCTGAATTTCGACGACGACAACGTGACCGAAGCCCGATCCACCTGGCCCTATCCCCGCATCATCGCCCACCGCGGCGGCGGGCTGCTCGCCCCGGAAAACACACTCGCCGGGCTGGAACTGGCGCGCAATCTCGGCTTCCAGGGCGTGGAGTTCGACGTCAAGCTCAGCGAGGACGGCACACCCATCCTGATGCACGACGACACGCTGGATCGCACCACGGATGGCCACGGACCCGTCGCGGACCATACGTACCAGGAAATCGCCGAACTCGATGCGGGCGGATGGTTCGGAAATGAATTCATCGGCGAACCGGTGCCCGCCTTCGCCGCCGCCGCGGCGCTGTGTCAGCAGGCCGGACTGTGGGCCAACGTCGAGATCAAGCCCTGTCCCGGACGCGAGCGCGAAACTGGAGAGGTCGTGGCGCGCATGGCGAAGCTGTTGTGGAGCGGCGCCGATCTGTCGCCGCTGTTGTCGTCTTTCTCTGCGATCGCACTGGAAGCCGCGGCGGTCGAAGCCCCCGAACTGTCGCGCGCGCTGCTGGTGGAAGACGTGCCGGTCAACTGGCAGGCGCAAATGCAACGGCTGCAGTGCATTTCGCTGCACGCCAGCCACCGCTACCTGAACGCCGCACTGGTCAAAGCCGTGCACGACGCCGGCTACGGCGTACTGACCTATACCGTCAACGATTCGGAGCTGGCGCTCAACCTGCTGGACTGGGGAGTGGACGCGCTGGTGACCGATCAGCTGGATGTCATCACGCCCCACTTCATTTAAGTCAAAACCATTTCACCGCAAAGGGGCGCGCGGACACGTTACCGACGGAGTCGGCCGATTGCGGGGCGGCTGTGACACGTTAGCCGCAGGCCCGATTGCGGGAGCAGCCGCATTACGCCCCGATCTACACCGTGCGACACAGCCTTGAGCGCCCCTACCCGCAAACTGGGCTACGCCTAACGAGTCCGGGGCGCGCGCCAAAGCGCTGCCTCCCGCCCCGGATGGCTACGCCAACGCCGTGTCGGCAGCGCAAAGAACGCAAAGAAGGAAAGACGCGAAGAAATCAGTGGGGAACAAAGCAATATTAGGTATTGCCAGAGGTACGACTCGCCGAACTCGTACCAGCCGCCGGATCAAAGGTCGAAAAGGTTCACACTTTATTCTTTTGTATTCCTTTGCGTCTTTCTTTTCCCTTTGCGAACTTTGCGTCGAACGCTTTAGACCTGCGCGTTTACGCGGCGGACTTAACCTTCTCGGGCGAACGCAACGCCAGCAACAGGTCCGCTTCCTTCAATTTAGCTGCCTTGAGACTGCGTTCCTTGACGTGGCCGTAGCCGCGGATTTCCTCGGGAATGGAGGCGATCTTCACCGCCAGCGCATGGTTGTCCGGCCCCAGCTTGCCGATGATTTCCTCGATCACGACTTCGTATTCGCCGATCAGCCGCCTCTCCAACCTGCGCTCGGGGGTGTAGCCGAAAATGTCCAGCGCAGTGCCGCGCAATCCGCGCAGTTTCGCCAGCAGCTTGAATGCCGAAAACACCCAGGTACCGTACTCGGACTTGCGCAACTCGCCGGTCACCGGATCGCGTTTCGAGAACAGCGGCGGCGCCAGATGGAAGTGCAGCTTGTAGTCGCCTTCGAACTGCGACTTGATTTTTTCCATGAACGCCGGATCGGCATACAGGCGCGCGACTTCGTATTCGTCTTTGTAGGCCAGCAGCTTGAAGTAATAGCGCGCCACCGCTTCGGCGAGCCCGGTGAGACCCTTTGCCCTTGCACTCTCGGCCTGCTTGACGCGCTCGGCGAGGGAACGATACCGGTCCGCGTACGCAGCGTTCTGGTAACCGCTCAGGAATTCGACTCGCCGCGCGATCATTTCCTCGAGCGTCTGCGACATTGTGGTGGTCACAGCCGTTTCCGGCTTCGGCGCGACCAGCCGCTCGACTGCGGCCGGGTCCGCCGCGGCCCGCCGTCCCCATAGGAAAGCCGCCTGGTTCATTTTCACCGCGGCACCGTTCAATTCGATCGCCTTGTTGATCGCGGCGCTCGAGACCGGCACCAGGCCCTTCTGCAAAGCGTAGCCGAGCATGAACATGTTGGTGGCGATCGAGTCGCCCAACAGCGCGGTGGCGATCCGCGTCGCATCCACGAATTCCGCGTTGCCCTCGCCGACACCCTTGATGATGGTGCGCTTGAGCGACTGCGCCGGGAACTGCATGTTGGCGTTGCGAGTGAATTCGCCGGTCATCTGCTGGTGGGTGTTGGCCACCACGCGCGTGCCGGTGCGCGCGGTATCCAGGGTCTTCTGGCTGGCGGACACCACCAGGTCGCAACCGAGCACCAGCCTGGCGCCGCCGGAGCCGAGGCGCACGGTCTTGATGTCGGCCGGATCGGCCGCGATCTGCAGGTGGCTCCACACCGAGCCCCCCTTCTGCGCCAGGCCGGCCATGTCCAGACCACCGAAACCCTTGCCCTCGAGGTGCGCCGCCATGCCGACGATCGCACCAATGGTCACCACCCCGGTGCCGCCGACGCCGGTTACCATGATTCCGTAAGGCTGATCCAGAGACGGCAGACGCGGTTCGGGAACCGCCGGGAACAGCGTATCAATATTTTGACCGGCAGGGGCGCTCCTGCCCTTGCGCACGCCGCCGCCGTGGACGGTGACGAAGCTCGGGCAGAAGCCGTTGACGCAGGAATAATCCTTGTTGCATGACGACTGGTCGATCATGCGCTTGCGGCCGAACTCGGTCTCCAGCGGCAGCACCGACACGCAGTTGGATTTCACGCCGCAGTCGCCGCAACCTTCGCACACCAGGTCGTTGATGAACGCGCGCTTGGCCGGATCCGGGTACTGGTTGCGTTTGCGCCGGCGGCGCTTTTCTGCCGCGCAGGTCTGATCGTAGATGATCACCGACAGGCCCGGGACCTCGCGGAACTGGCGTTGCACCTGGTCATAGTCGTCGCGGTGATGGATGGTGACGCCCGGCGCCCACTCGATGCCGGACGGATATTTCTCCGGCTCGTCGGTGACCACCGCGATTTTCTTCGCGCCCTCGGAATACACCTGCAGCGTGATCTGCGGCACCGTGAGCGGGCCGTCGACCGGCTGGCCGCCGGTCATCGCCACCGCATCGTTGTAGAGGATCTTGTAAGTGACATTGACACCCGAAGCCGCCGCTGCCCGCACTGCCAGCAGTCCCGAGTGGTAGTAAGTGCCGTCGCCGATGTTCTGGAACACATGCGGCGTTTTTACGAACGGCGCCTCGCCGATCCAGCTTGCCCCTTCGCCGCCCATCTGGGTAAACCCGGCGGTGCTGCGGTCCATCCACTGCGCCATGAAATGGCAGCCGATTCCCGCCAGCGCACGCGAGCCTTCGGGCACGCGGGTACCGGTGTTGTGCGGGCAGCCGGAACAGAAATAAGGCGTGCGATCCATCGCCGGTTTCTCCGCCACGCGCGCAGCCAGCT
>JAXIOX010000008.1:0-8402 GCA_045403275.1 Burkholderiales bacterium
CCCCGTCCTCGCGCTCGAAGTGCACGCCGATACCGAGCGGGCCGAGCCATCGATACTGGCGGGCGAGGTTGAGCGCCTGGGTGAGGCCCTCCGCTTCCTTCTTGGCGGCGGCAAGATCGAGACGGTTTTCAATGGCCTGCCGCTCCACATCGTCGAGCGCTGGCAGCGTTGCGGGGATTCCGGGCAGCCGGACGGGAACGGTCCAGCGTGTGTTTGCACCCCACAGCCCCATCAGGCGATTGAGGTTTTCCCGATCGGCGTCGAGTTGTGCTTCTGCTTGCGCGACTTCCAGAAGCGTCTGCGCATAGAACGCCTGCTGCAGGCTTTGCTCGCGCTTGCTCAGGTTGCCGGCGGCGTATTGGCGCTGCGCAAGTTCCGCGGCGGCTTCGGTGGTGATGACGACGTGGCGTGCCAGCGCCAGCGCCTCGGCGTCGCCGACGACCCGGTAGTACTGCGCCTGGACTTCCGACGCCAGGTCAAGCACATCCTTCGAGACCTCCAATGTCACCCGCTCCGCAGCCGCCTTGCCGATTTTCTTGCGCGCCGAAAGCGTGAACACGCCGAGGAAGTTCTGCACGATATCCAGGTCGATCTGGTTGCCGGCATCCTGGAACAGCGCGCTGGCGCCTAATACCGGGTTCTCCAGCAATCCGGCCTCGACCAGATCGGCTTGCGCGATGCCGAGTTCCTCGAACCTTGCCTGCAACCCGCGGTTGTTTAGCAGGGCGGTCTGCAATGCCGCTTCCGCCGAAAGTTTTTGTTGCAGCAGCGTGCGCGTGGCCTGCTGCGCCCGCTCGTCGCGCTCGCCGTCGCGATTCCACTCAACCTTCTGGCCGAGGCGATCAGCAACCGCGCTTTGCACCTGCGGGAATCGCGCCTCGCGCTGCACCGTCGCACAACCGCCGAGCACAAATACGCCGAGCAAGAAGGCGACGAGGATGCTGATGTCGCGCACCGAATCGCGTTCAATGGGGATCATGGCCGCCTTCCTTAGGTTGCCTTGCAGGCTGTGTTCCTGGGCTTCCGTGACCATCCTGGCCTTCGGGCGTGGTTGATTGGCCGGGCGGCTCTTTGCGTGTGGCTGCGGGTCGATAGGTGTCGAGCGCGCTCGAAGCACTCGTCGCCGGGGCTTGGGCTGCTTCGGGGTTTGCCGGGTGCTGCCGCGAGTACTCCGGCGCGGACACCGTGGCGCAGGCCGCCAGCAGCAGGGTTGCTGCCAGTACGCCGGGCGTACTGCGTGAAATAGGCTTCATCGAATTCCTCGATCTGTTCGCGGTCAGGCGCGCCGCTCCCACAAGAGGGGCAGACGCGCGGACACCACGTGTCGCGTGAGGGCCGTAAAGGTACGGCGGATGCTTCTCGCGGGAGGAAAGTACCGCCCCGGCAGATGTGCCGGCCGGTCAGTGGTTCAACCCGCGCTCAGAGGAGCGCGGAAAGGGGAGGACGCTGAAGTTGCTCGGGGTAGAAAAAGCGCGGTGAATCGGCGGGGGCCGATTCGAGAACGAAGTCGCCGATCAACACTGCGACAGGCGCAATCGTCGAGATTGCTGGAGAGCATGCCAGATGACAGGCGCCGCAATTATTGCAGGCTAAACCGCTGGTGGCATCGCTGCTGGCGTGTTGAGCATGAGAAATGCCTGCAGCGTCAGTTGGCGAATCGTTATGGGCCGTGTGGCCCGGGTGAGCGTCGTGGTGCTCGTGGGATGTGTCTGCAAGCCCGGTTCCGGCGGCGGCCATGCCGTGTTGCTGGCAGAACGGCATGGCGATCGCGCCGTAGCCTTGCAACGGCAACCACAGCGAAATCAACGCGACTATTACTGTGTTCCAGCGTTTCATGATGCGCTCAAGTATACGCAGCCGGCGGTGAAGTGGGCAAACTTGTGAGTACGCCGATCGCGGCAAGTTCCCGCGGTATCAGCGTTTGAGCGCCGATTCGAGGCGCTCGCAGATGGTCTTCAGCACCTTGATCCGGGCGTAGAGCTTGTCGTTGGCTTCCACCAGCGTCCATGGGGCGACCGCAGTCGAGGTGCGGTCCACCATGTCGCACACCGCCTGTTCGTAGGCTTCCCATTTCTTGCGGTTGCGCCAGTCCTCGGGCGTGATCTTGAAGCGCTTGAAGGCCATCTGCTGGCGTTCCCTGAAGCGGCGGTATTGCTCGTCCTTGCTGATTGCCAGCCAGAACTTCATCACGATACCGCCGTGGTCGGCGAGCTGCTGTTCGAAATCATTGATCTCGGGATAGGCGCGCGCGCAGTCGAACTCGCTTGCCAGGCCCTCGACCCGTTCCACCAGCACGCGCCCGTACCAGGAGCGGTCGAACAGCGCAAACCGGCCGAGCCGCGTGACGTGCCGCCAGAAACGCCAGAGGTAGGGCTGGGCGCGCTCCTCTTCGGTCGGCGCGGCAACCGGGATGATGCGGTAATAGCGCGCGTCGAGCGCAGCCGCGACGCGGCGGATGGCGCCGCCCTTGCCCGCGGCGTCGTTGCCCTCGAACACCAGGATCGCCGAGCGTTTGCGAAACCCGGGGTTGCGCGACAGCAGATTGAGCCGGCCCTGGTACAGTGCGCGCAGTTCCGTGTATCTCTTGCGGTCGAGTTTCAGCGTAAGGTCGAGCGCGCCCAATACGTGGCGGTTGTCGATCGGACGCAGAATCGGCGGGATGCGGTCCGCGGCCGGCTTTGCCGGCTTCTGGTCGAGGCGCTCGCGCATTGCCGCCAGCAGCGCGCGGCCGACGGTCAGATTGCGGTAACGGGCATCCTCTCCTTCGACCACGATCCACGGCGCGGACGCCGAGCTGGTTTGGCGCAGCGCCAGCTCGCCGACCTTGCGAAACTTGTCGTAGAGCTTGAAATGCCGCCAGTCGGTTTCGGTCACCCTCCAGCGCGTCTTCGGATCTTTTTCCAGCGCCTCGAGCCGCTTCTTCTGTTTCTCCTTCGACAGATGAAACCAGAACTTGAGGAGGAGCGCGCCTTCGTCGGTGAGCATCTTCTCGAAGCGCACGATCTCCTCGATGCTCTGGATCAACTGCGACTGATTGGATTTGCGATAGACGCGGTCGAGGATGGGATCGGTGTACCAATGCCCGAAGAATATGCCGATCTTTGCTTTCGGCGGCAGTTCCCTCCAGTAGCGCCACATCGGCGGGCGTTCGCGTTCCTCGTCCGACGGCTCGCCGAACGCGGCGACGCGGATATGGCGCGGATCCATCCACTCGTTCAGCAGATTGACGGTTTCGCCCTTGCCGGCGCCGTCCACGCCGGCGATCAGGACCATCACCGGAAAGCGGCCGTCCTGGAACAGGTCGTACTGCGCATCCAGCAGCGCTTCGCGCAGCTTCGGCACTTCGCGCGCGTAGGTGCGCTTGGAAATCGAGTGTCCCAGCTCTGCCGATTCGAACACTTTCGTTCCTCTTAAACCATAAATCTCACCACGAAGGCACTCAGTTCAGTACCTTACTTTCTATACCCGCTCGACGGGTGCCCTTGAGGGGTGCGAAGGAACACGAAGGAAGTAATGTTTTAGTGAAGGCTCAACTATAGCAATTGCGACTTCATCCGACAGACAGTGTCAGACCAAGCCGGCTCTAATTCGTATACGAGGGGCGAGTGGCTGAAAACGGCCATTATGTACAGTACCCAGTAATGAACAGGAGCGCGGGTCCGTTGTAGCGGAGCCGGTGCGAACGCCGGCTGTGCGTCGTGGGAGCTGGCGGCGCACTGGGCATAATTTCGGCGGTGATCTGGAGTGGTAAGATTGGACACTTTGCTGAAGGACACCGTTATGATCCAGCTTCTTGAAAAGGTATTGAGCCAAGTAGCCAAACTCCCGGCATCCGAACAAGATGCTGTGGCTGCCATCCTGCTTGAGGAACTCGCGTCCGAACAGCGCTGGGCGGAGTCCTTCGCTAAATCCCAAGACTTACTAGCGGAACTCGCTCTGGGGCGCTCAGTCTCAGCGGCCTAGCTGTGTCCGTTTGGCCGGGTTCCCTTATCGGAGCGCTCGTCCTGTTCACGTGTGGGTTCGCAATGAATTCTTGGCTGTTTCTTTCACGGAATGCACCGCTTTGAAGAGGCGAAGTATTTAGCTTCGCGGTCCTTTGCTCCACACACGTGGGGCTGGTCTTGTTCCTTACACTTGCCAAATTTTTCGAACGACTTCTCGCACTGATGGAGGGGCTTGCGCGGTGAGGCTTACGCATAACCATGCGCTCCAAGGGACGCGCCAAAAGTGGCGCGCCCCTGAGCTATTACGTTGAACGTCTGCTTTCGGGAAGAGCGAAGGTCAGCTATGGGGCGGTGTCTGTCATGTCGCGAACCGGCCACAGGGGGACGCTCGCGAGACGCTACACCTGCCGGACTTCGATACCGAGCCGCTGCCGTCGCTCGAACTGCCTCACCGGCCATCGATTTCGATTCGCGGGTTACTTAAGTGCCCGCAAAGGCCGCCAGTTTGTCCACTACCCAAGCGACGCCATACGAGAGCGCAAGCGCAAGAACGATAATGCTGATGCTTCGCGTTATCCCCTTGGGAATGTCGTTGTCGTCCGCCCAGCGTTTGATGAAATAGCTGGCGACGAAGAACGTGAGGGCGGAGATGACGATACTGAGCATTGGGGCGGTAGTTTAATTGCCTCTGACCCGATCTGCCGATTACCTTGCAGCGTGCGCCGCCACGGCGCGGGCCGCGATCGGCGCCGGATTTGGCGTATATGATTCAGTCGCTCTGTTCATGACAACCCCGGCGGATCCCCTTTGAATACCGATACCACTAAGTCCAGCCGCAAGGCGCAGATCGACGCTCTGCTTCTCAAACTCCCGGGCGTCAGCGCAAGAAAAATCAACGGCCTTGACGCCTACTTCGTCAGCGACAGGATGTTCGCCTGCATCAGCGGCGACGGCGTCGGACTGCGCCTGCCCGCTGCCACCGCGACCGAATTACAGTTCTCAAGGAACAACGTCGTGCCGTTTCAGCCTGGCGGTATGGCAAGTACGAGGGAATGGATACAGATCAATTGCGCCGAGGTGGCCGAATACGAGAAGGATCTCCAACTGTTTCGGGCTTCGCTCGAGTTCGTGAAAGCCGGCGGCACCCGCTAGGTCTGCAGCCCCGCGACGGCGCCTTTGCGTTGAGATTTGGATTCGCCATTACCTAGAGCAGGTCGGGTGAGATCACCGCGCGCAGCACCACTTGCGGATGCTCGCCGCGCACGCGGTGGCTCAACCACCAGATCGCGCCTTTCTTGATGTTCCACGGCATCGGCTCGCCGGCGATCAGCAGCCCCGCTGCCATCCCGAGAGCGGGCTGATGGCCGACCACCACGACGGCACCCCTGTGCTCGGGCCAGCCGGCTGCGGCCAGCACCGCGGTCGGCGGCGCGCCGGGCGCGAGCCGGCGGTCGATTTTGAAATCGTCGGTAAGCGCCGCGGCGGTCTGTTGCGTGCGTTCGGCCGGGCTGACGATGATCCGGGTCCGCCTGGGCAGGCGCGAACTCAGCCATTGCGCGATAGCTTTTGCCTGCTTTACCCCCTTGGGCGTGAGTTCGCGCGCAAGATCGGGCTGGCCGTCCACGGCTTCGGCGTGGCGCCAAAGTATCAGATCCATATAGCTGTCTTCACAGAATCCTCCGGGGCGTCAATCCCACACCCACCATGGCTGCGTCTTCATGAACTGCTTCCACGCTTCGGCAAGCTGGCTGCGGCAGCGTTCTGCCTCGGCGGCGCTCCAGCCGCGCACGTATCCCTCCGCCTGCTGATATGCCGGCGACGATTCCTCCGCACCCAGGGTGTCGAGCAGCCGCCACGCAACCGCATTGTCATTGAGCCTTCCCAGCAAATCCTGCAACTCGGAGAGTGCGCGAACATAGTTTCGCGCCTTCTTTGGCGCCAGCGGAAGAAAAAACTCGGTAATGTAACGCAGTCGTTTGACCACGATGCGCAACCGGTGCAGTTCCTGGAACGTCAGCTTCTCGATGCGGCGGCCGCGCTTCAACACCAGCGAATGCTGGCGTGCCATAGCGGTAGCGGCGAACTGCGGCAGCGCGCCCGCAGTGCGTGCGCCGGCGCCGCGCCAGCTCCCGGCATTCAGCGTTGCCGACAGACGCAAAAGCATGCCGGTATACGCCGGCGCAGCGACCGCGGTGCGTGCCGCCTGGTCCGCACGGCGGCGTGCCGCCTGCGCGCGCTTTCTCAGATCGGCAATCCCGGGATGATCGGTCACGTTGCGCACCGAATGCATCAGCATCTCGGTGACGAAAACGTCCCAATCCCGCGCAGCGCCCAGCGTTTGCCCGAGCGCCTTGAGTTGTTCGAGCATTGCCGCAAAGGGCTCCCGCGGCACGGCAGCGCCGAACACGCGAAACACCGAGCGCAGACGCCGCAGCCCCACTCTGGCCTGGTGCAGATACTCGGGGTCGCGGCCCAGCAACAGTCCGTCTTCGTTCGCCTGCATATGCGCGAGACACTGCGAGACGAGTGCGACGAAAGCCTTCTCCACCGTCATCTGCGCCGTCAATTCCGCCGGCGCGGCCCTGACCGGCGCCGGCTTCGAATTCGCTGCGAGCGCGTAGCCGCGTTCCGCCTTGCTGCGGTTGTCGAGGCGGACCGGCAGTGCGGTGGCGATTTCCAGGGCAAGATCGAACAGGCATCGCGGGGTTCCGGCCTTGAGTTCCAGCTCGATTTCGCAAACCGGCTCGCGCCGGTCGCTGGCCGCGATCACTCCCCGGTCGAGGCTTACCTCGACAATCTTGCCGGCCGCGGGCCTGAGCAATGTCGAAGTACGGTTGAACTCGGTGGTAAACGCGACGGTGAGCGCTTCGCGCAGCCGCCTGTCGGCGACCAGATCGCCCAGACCGGCCTCGGCGATGGCCGGGAAGCTCGGCAGTTGCGCAGCTACTTCGACTTCGTGCTCGGCGCGCTGATGCAGCCCGGCTGCGACCCGCCCTTCGCTCTTCACGGTCTGAATCCAGCGCCCGCCCTCACGCCGCAGGCGCAAAGCCGCGCCGGCTGTCTTCAGAGCGCGCTCCGGGGTGTCGTAGTACGCCGAAAACAGCCGATGCGTGACCGGTTTGTCATGCGCATAGTGCGTGAGCACTTCCCAGAGCCGCAGCGCGTGCTCCTCGGGAACCGACAGCTTGATCTCGATTTCCCGGGCATGCCCGCGAACGCGTCCGTCGCCGCGAGCACTCAGCCGCCCCAGCGCCTCAGCTCGCACTGGAGGCGAGTTTGTCCAGCAGCGCGGCCTGTGCCGCAATGCCCTTGCCGCGTTCCGGTTTCCTGCGTTTGAAGCGGCCGTCGCCGTCCATTTCCCAGGCCTGGACGTTGTCGGCGAGATAGGTCTTCAGCGATTCGTCGATCACGCGTTTCTTCAGCTTGTCGTCGAGCACCGGAAAGCACACCTCGATGCGACGGAAGAAATTGCGATCCATCCAGTCGGCGCTGGAAAGGTACACTTCGTTCGAGCTCTGGAAGCAGAAAACGCGATGGTGCTCGAGAAAGCGGCCGATGATCGAGCGCACCCGGATATTGTCCGAAAGCCCGGGAATGCCGGGGCGCAAGGCGCAGACGCCTCGCACGATCAGGTCCACCTGCACGCCGGCCATCGAAGCCTCGTAAAGCGCGGCGATGATCTCGGGCTCCAGCAGCGCGTTCATCTTGGCGATGATGCCGGCGGGCTTTCCTGCGCGCGCCTGCTCGGCTTCGCGCCGGATCGTGCTCAGCACCTGCGAATGCAGCGTGAAGGGGGACTGCCAGAGGTGCCTGAGCTTCCCCGCTTTGCCCAGGCCGGTTAGCTGCATGAACACGTCGTTGACGTCCGCGCAGATCTCTTCGTGGCAGGTGAACAGGCCGAAATCGGTGTACTGCATCGCGGTGCGCGCGTGGTAGTTGCCCGTGCCCAGGTGCACGTACCGGCGCAGCCTTTCGTCCTCGCGGCGCACCACCATTGCCATTTTCGCGTGGGTCTTGAGTCCGACCACGCCGTACACCACGTGCGCCCCGACCTCCTCCAGGCGCGCGGCCCAGTTGATGTTGGCTTCCTCGTCGAAGCGCGCCATCAGCTCCACCACCACGGTGACCTCCTTGCCGCTGCGCGCCGCGTCGATCAGCGTCTGCATGAGCTCGGAATTGGCACCGGTGCGATAAACCGTCTGCTTGATTGCCACCACGTGCGGATCGGTGGCGGCCTGCTGAATGAAGTTGATGACCGGCTTGAACGACTGGAATGGATGATGCAAAAGAATGTCGCCGTTTCGGATCGCGGCGAAAATGTCCGGACGTCTGGTGAGCGCGCCTGGAATGCCGGGAACGAAAGGCGGGAAGTTCAGGTCCGGCCGGTCCACCCAGTCGGGCACCTGCATCAGCCGTACCAGGTTCACCGGGCCGTTGACCTGGTACAGATCGTCGCGA
>JAXIOX010000094.1:0-3926 GCA_045403275.1 Burkholderiales bacterium
CGCGGCGCTTGATCTTCTCCAGGCCGTAGTGGTCCTCGTCGAGAACCTTTCTCGCTTCCGCGATGTCGATCGGCTTTGCCGGCTCCGCCTTCCAGGGCAGCTCGCTCAGCCACTCCAGATAGGTGCGCACCATCGACCCCTCGGCGCTGCCTTCGCCCATTCTCCGCAGGCGCTTGAGCTCCTTCACGGCATGCTTGTAGACGTCCTCCGGCATGCCGGCTTCGTCGATGGCCTTCTTCAGCTCCTCGATTTCGGCGGCGGTTTCCTCGCCCTCGCCAAGCTCTTTCTGGATCTGGCGCATCTGTTCGCGCAGCACGTGCTCGCGCTGGCGCTCATCGAACTCCTTGCGGGTCTTGTCGCCGATCTCCTTTGACAGCCTCAACACCTCGACGCGCTCGCCCAGCAACGCCAGCACCTTGTCCAGGCGCCGCTCGAGGTCGAAGGTTTCGAGCACTGCCTGCTTCTCTTCGTTCTTCACGTCCAGCAGGTTGGCCACCATGTCGGCCAGCAGTGCGGGCGAGTTCATCGCCTGCACCACGCCCGCGAGTTCGTCCGGGACGTTCGGCAGCAACTGGATGGCCTCGACCGCGCGCTCCTTTAATTGCATGAAACGCGCCTCGATTTCGGGGCTGGATTCTTTCGCGGTCTCGACCAGCGCCACGCGTGCCACCATGAATGGCCAGCCGTCGAGGAACTCCAGCACCCGGAAGCGCGACTGTCCCTGGATCACCAGGTGGTGCGCGCCTTCGGTGCCGGTGATGTAGCGCACCACCTGGCCGGCCGTGCCGACCCAGTGCAGGTCGTCCGGCTTGAGTTCGTTTTTCTCCGGGTCGCGTTGCAGCAGAAATCCGACGCGCCGTTCGCTGCGGGCCGCTTCCTGCGCCGCGGCGACCGAGGACGGGCGGCCGATCGTGACCGGCGACATGATGCCCGGGAACAACACCGCGTTGCGCAGCGGAATGATGATCAGCGCGTCCTCCGGCAGCGGTTTCAATGCCGCGGCGGAGCGCCCGGTTTTGGGCGCCGGTGCGGGCTTGCCGGCGTCGTCCGGCGAAAGCATTTCCTCCATCAAAGGCCGGAAATTCATGAAGCCTCCTTCTTGCTGAAAATGAGCGTGAGACACCCGTCCTGCAACTTTCTGCCGGCAAGGGCGAGTGCCCGCGTGGGCAGGCCGATTCGGCGCTCGAAGCGCCCGTACGGAATTTCCAGCGCGTGGATGCGCGCGGCGCATTCGCTTTCGGATGAGCCGAGCGGGAATGGCCTGTGTGCGGATATGGTTATGGCACCGGGTTCGAGCTTCACCACGACCGAATCCGCAGTCGCGCCCGGCAGCGCCACGTGCACCCGGACCGCGTCGTCGGTCTCGACGACGTCCACCGGCGGCTCCCAGGAAGTCGCTTCGACCGCTGCCGGGCGAATGAACTGCCGGTGCAGCCGGTCGGCTTGCTCCAGCAGCGAAAGGGCTTCGCTCCACATCAGTCGGGAAAGGTCGCGCGAGGTCATCCAGGGATCTCCGGGGGCTCCGTAATGAACCCTAGATGGCGGCGATCAGGCGGGAATCAAGTCGTGCGGGCGGCAGGGGAAAATCTGGTTGAATCAGTGGCCTGGGTCGGGGCGCGCAACCACGACCCGGTAGAGTTGCTCGTTATAGCGGGGCCGAGGTTTGAAGGCCGAGGTTTGAGGGCCGAGTCCTGAGGATCGAGGACTGAGGATTGAGGATTGAGGATTGAGGATTGAGGATTGAGGACTGGGGTTTGAGGGCCGAGCCCCGGGTCTCGCCTTTACGGCATTCACGACATTAGCTCCGGCGTAACGTTGGCTTCGCAAACGTTTGCCTTCACTGCAACAAGCCCGCAAAGCGGGCGTGTTGTGGTTCCGGCATAACCCTGATCTGCGCTTCGCCCAGCTAAGGGTTAGCCTACTCCGCAACAAGCCCGCAAAAGCGGGCGTGTTGTCACGACATTCACGGTAGTCACGGCAGTCACGATAGTCACGACCGTCACGGCCTTCACGGCCTTACTACGGATTTGCCTTCAAGTACTCGATGATCTTGTGCCGGATTTCCGGACTCTTCTGGCTGTAATACATGTATGTTCCGGGCACCATGGTCTGCGAACTGGTGATCCATTGGTCGAGAGATGCCTCATCCCACGCCTTGCCGTTCATCTTCGTCAGGAAGGTTTTCGAATACTGATAGCCCTTCACCACACCGGCGGGCCGCCCGATCACCCCTCGCAACGGCGGTCCATACAGCGGCACAACGGCGACACGCTCGGGCGTGGACGAATCCTCTCCGGGCAAAGCTCCGGTTGCCGTTTCCGGGTTCCAGCGTGGTGTCATCGGGATGTCCGCCATCGTTGCGCCGGCCGCTTGGGGGATTTCCGCGTGCACCAGTCGCCACCGCGACCGCACGGGTGCAAGGTCACCCGTTGCAGGTTGCGCAATGTTGCCGTGGCACACCGCGCATTGCTTGTCGTACATCGTCTTACTTTCCGCCAGATTGTCATCCTGGGCGCTCGCGCCGGCCGCAACGAACAACGCCAGGAGCAAACCGGCACCCGCCGTCCTCGAGCCCATCACCAGCCTCCTCCTTGCCAAGTGATTCGATAACAGAAACACCCATGTCTCCTTCGACTCGGTACAGGCTCCAACATGCTCCCCGGAACATCGAAAGCCCTTGACCTGGATCAACAAAAAGAATTCTGCCGCTGAAATGCGCATCCGGAGACCGTTATGAATTTCACGGCCTTTACACCAATCTTGCCTGCACCCGGTGGCGCACCAGATTCACGTTCTGCCGGAAGGCGTAGAGGTTGTCCGCATATGCGAGCGGCGTATTGATGCGGTTGACCGAGCGTTCGATCTGCTCCAGTCGCTGCAGCAGTGCCCTCAGTTTTTCCGCCGGGGGATCATCTTCGAGTTCGAGTTCGACTTCCTTGAGCCGCGCGTACCAGCGATAGATGCGCGAGCGCACGCGCCAGCGGTACACCGGCGGAATGATCTTGGTGAGCGGCAACAGCAGCGCCAGCGCCGGCAGCAGGATGATCCACAGCCGGTCCACCATCACCGCGATCCAGTAAGGAAGGTAGCGCTGCAGGAACGGCGGCCCGGTCTTGTAGTAACGCTCCGCCTCGCTGCTCAGCGGGAACTCGGAGTTCAGCGGCGCCGGGAATTCGCCGATCTTGCTAAACAACCCCGGGTTGCCGTGGATTTCCCTGGAGGCACGCATCAGCAGGAATGCCAGCGCCGGGTGCAGCGTGTCGCGAGCGAGCAGGTTGGCGGTGGGTGAAACCAGCGTCACGTCCTGCGCCGGGTTGTTGCTGACGAAGTCGAACACGCCTTTTGGCAGGGTCAGCATGGTCAGGTATGGAAAGCGGCGCGCATAAGCTTCCGCGCGCTCGAGGCTGAGTATGCGGATGCCGTGGGCAGAAACCAGTTTCTCGACCAGCGGTGACTCCGGAGGACCCACGATGAACACGGCATCGAGCTTTCCCTGGAGCAGCATCTTGTTAGCCTTCAGGCCGCTTTCGGGCAGGAGCACGGTCGGCGGCATAACGGTGGCATTGACCGCCAGCAGTTGCAGCGCGAGCGCACGCGTGCCGCTTTCTTCGGGGCCGATCGCGAGCCGCTTGCCTCTCAGGCCACCGAAATCTCGAATCTCCGCTCCACGATAGAACACCCACAGCGGCTCGTAATAGATGCTGCCCAGCGAGCGCAGGTTCGGCGCATTGGCGGCAAAAGCCGAGCCGCCCTGGAAGAACCCCACTTCCACGTCGGATTTTTCGTCCAGCAGGCGGCTGACGTTTTCCTGCGAGCCGGCCGAAATGCGCAGATCGACCGTGACCCCATCGCGCGCCAGGATCTCCTTGTAGCGCTGGGCGAACATGTGATAACCGCTGTCCACTGCACCGGTCGCCATGACCACG
>JAXIOX010000053.1:0-2230 GCA_045403275.1 Burkholderiales bacterium
ATTGGCTGTGCCGGCGGTGGTGGCCAGCCTTGAGGTAAGCGCACCCGCCCGCGCGATGGCGGAGAGTCTGGGTTTGGGCGGCAACCGCGCGATACTTCTCGGTAACCTCGCGCAGCATCACCCACTGGCTTGCCAGCTTCATCGCCTGGCGCAGGAACTGGCGAGAATCGTCGGCGCGAGCCTCGGCTTTCTCGGCGAGGCGGCGAACAGCGTCGGCGGCTATCTTGCCGCCGCTCTGCCTTTCGGGCGCGAACCTTCGGGCCTGAACGTCACGCAGATGCTCATCCAGCGGCGCCGGGCCTATATGCTGCTGAACGCGGAAGTCGAATTGGATACCTTCGACCCGCGCACCGCACGCGCCGCGATGCAGGGCGCCGAACTGGTGGTGGTCATGTCCCCGTACCGGCAACGCGCCGCCGAGTACGCACAGGTCATGCTGCCGGTGTCGCCGTTTACCGAAACCGCCGGCACTTACGTCAACACCGAGGGCGTGGTGCAGAGCTTTCATGGAGTGGTGCGGCCGCTGGGCGAAACCCGCCCGGCCTGGAAAGTATTGCGGGTGCTCGGTACGCTTCTCGACCTTCCGGGTTTCGACTTCGACAGCATCGAGCAGGTGCGCGTTGAGTGGCAAACATCGGTCGGCGATGTCGCGTCCAGACTGTCGAACGAAATCGGCGGCACTCCGGCGGTGATCACTCCGGCGCAGTCCGCTGGCATCGGGCGAGCCGAAATCGAAAGAATCGGCGAAGTGCCGCTCTACCAGGCGGACGCGATCGTGCGCCGCGCGAATTCGCTGCAGCAGACCCGGGACGCGCAGGTGGGGACGGCCTGGCTGCCCGGGAGCCTCATCGACAGGCTCGGACTGCGCCCGGGCGACCGCCTCAGGATCATGCAGGAGGGCGGCGAAGCTACGCTGCCCTTCGGCCGCGACGATCGCCTGCCCGCGAACTGTGTGCGCGTTCCCTCGGGCTGCAGCGAAACCGCCGGTCTGGGAGCGATGTTCGGCGTGGTGACGCTGGAGCGCACGGCCGCGCCGCAGAGAGCGACAGCATGAGTTTCGCCTTCCTGGAGGATCTCATCGGGCCCGGCGGGGTCATTGCGCTATGGACACTGGCGAAAATTCTCGCCATCGTCGTTCCGATCATCCTCAGCGTAGCCTACCTTACGCTGGCGGAGCGCAAGATCATCGGCTACATGCAGATCCGCATCGGCCCGAACCGCGTCGGCTACAAGGGCCTGTTGCAGCCGTTCGCCGATGTGCTCAAGCTGCTGTTCAAGGAAGTAATCGTGCCCTCCGGCGCGAACAAATTTCTGTTCATGCTGGCTCCGGTGCTCGCCATCATGCCGGCATTGGCGGCCTGGGCGGTGATCCCGTTTTCTCCGGAGCTGGTGCTGGCGGACGTCAACGCCGGGCTGCTTTACGTAATGGCAATCACCTCGATGGGCGTGTATGGCGTGATCATTGCCGGCTGGGCGTCGAACTCCAAATACGCCTTTCTCGGCGCCATGCGCTCGGCGGCGCAGATCGTCTCTTATGAGATCGCGATGGGTTTTGCCCTGGTGTGCGTGCTGATGATGTCGGGCAGCCTGAACCTCTCCACCATCGTCGAGGAGCAGAAGTCCGGGTGGGGACTGCTGGGCTGGAACATGATCCCGCTGTTGCCGATGTTCCTGGTGTATTTCATTGCCGGCGTGGCCGAGACCAACCGCGCGCCTTTCGACGTTGCTGAAGGCGAGTCGGAGATCGTGGCCGGTTTCCACGTCGAGTACTCGGGCACCGCGTTCGCAGTGTTCTTCCTGGCCGAGTACGCGAACATGATCCTGGTCTCCGCTTTGGCGTCGACCATGTTCCTCGGGGGCTGGCTCTCGCCGGTTCCCTTCATTCCGGACGGTTTCCCGTGGCTGGCCATCAAGGTGGCATTCCTGCTGTTCTGTTTCCTTTGGTTGCGGGCCACGTTCCCGCGCTACCGCTACGACCAGATCATGCGGCTGGGCTGGAAGGTTTTCATCCCGTTGACGATAGTTTGGCTGGTTCTGGTCGGCGGACTGATGCAGACACGGTACTGGCCATGGTGAGGGCGGAAAAATGATCGAGCGCATCCGCGAGTTCTTCCGCAGCTTCCTGCTGTTCGAGCTGGTGAAGGGTCTGATGCTTACCGGCCGCTATTTTTTCGCGCGCAAGATCACGGTGCAGTTTCCGGAGGAAAAAACCCCGCAGTCGGGGCGCTTC
>JAXIOX010000088.1:0-8722 GCA_045403275.1 Burkholderiales bacterium
TCATCAACCGCAAACCGACGGGACCGCCCCATGACCGATCTCAGCGTACAAGCCACCGATCAAGGCAAGCAGGCGAAGAACAACAAGGTGCGCTTCGTCACCGCCGCCAGCCTGTTCGATGGCCACGACGCCTCGATCAACATCATGCGCCGCATCCTGCAGGCGAGCGGCGTCGAAGTCGTACACCTCGGCCACAACCGGTCGGTCGACGAGATCGTCACAGCGGCCATCCAGGAAGACGTGCAGGGCATCGCCGTGTCCTCGTATCAGGGCGGCCACGTGGAGTATTTCAAGTACACCATCGACCTGCTGCGCAGCCGCGGCGGCGGGGGAATCAAGGTTTTCGGCGGTGGCGGCGGGGTGATCGTTCCGAGCGAGATCGAGGAGCTGCATCGCTACGGTGTGGCGCGCATTTATTCGCCCGAGGACGGCGCGCGCATGGGCCTCCAGGGAATGATCACGGACATGATCCGCACTGCGGACCGCAATCTTTCTGCGGAGTTGCCGGCGAGCCTCGACGAAGTCTTCCGCGGCAATGTGTGCGACCTGGCGCGCGTTATCACCGGGCTCGAGAACGCGACGCTGCCGAAGCCCCTGCGCCAGAAGCTGGCGAAGCGGGCGGCAGAGCACAACAATGTTCCGGTACTCGGCATCACCGGAACCGGCGGCTCGGGCAAGTCCTCGCTCACCGACGAACTGATCCGACGCTTCCGCATCGACCGGGACGATGCACTAAAGATCGCCGTGATCGCCGTGGATCCGTCGCGGCGCAAGAGCGGCGGCGCGCTGCTCGGCGACCGCATCCGCATGAACGCGATTAATCATCCGAACATTTACATGCGCTCGCTCGCCACCCGCGATGCCGGAGCCGAGATCGCCGCCTGCCTGCCGGAGGTGATCGGCGCCTGCAAGTGCGCCGGCTTCGACCTGATACTGGTGGAGACTTCCGGCATCGGCCAGGGGGACGCGGCCATCGTTCCGCATGTGGACTTCTCGCTGTACGTGATGACGCCCGAGTTCGGCGCCGCCACCCAGCTCGAGAAAATCGACATGCTCGACTTTGCCGACTTCGTCGCGATCAACAAGTTCGATCGCCGCGGGGCCCAGGATGCGCTGCGCGACGTGCGCAAGCAGATGCAGCGCAACCGCAGCGCCTTCAACGCAGCCGCCGAGGCGATGCCGGTGTTCGGCACCATTGCCTCGCGGTTCAACGACGACGGCGTGACCGCGCTCTATCAGGCCATTGTCGCCGAACTCACGACCCGCGGGCTCAAGGCCGGCCTCGGCAGGCTCAAGCCGACCACGGTAAAGGCATCGTCGGGCCAGAACGTCATTGTGCCGCCGGCGCGCGTGCGCTATCTGGCGGAAATTGCCGAAACCGTGCGCGCCTATCACGTCGACGTGGCGAAGCAGACCGGTATCGCGCGCGAGCGGCAGCAGTTGCGCGAAGCGAAGCGCATGCTGGATGTCGCGAAGAAGCCTTCCTCCGATCTCGAAACGCTGATGGCCGAGCGCGACAGGGCGCTCAGCACCGAGGCCAAGGCGCTGCTGCGGGAATGGCCGCGGATCCGGCAGTCCTATTCGGGTGATGAACAGGTCACGAAGATCCGCGATCGCGAGATCCGCACGGTGCTGACGACCACCTCGCTTTCCGGCACCAAGGTGCCGAAAGTGGCGCTGCCGAAGTTCGAGGACGACGGCGAGACGCTGATGTGGTTGATGCGGGAGAACCTGCCCGGCTTTTTCCCGTACACGGCGGGTGTGTTCCCTTTCAAGCGCGAGAACGAGGACCCGACCCGAATGTTCGCCGGTGAGGGCGATCCGTTCCGCACCAACGCCCGTTTCAAGTTTCTCAGCCGGGACATGCCGGCGAAGCGGCTTTCGACCGCCTTCGATTCGGTAACGCTGTACGGCTTCGACCCGCACGAACGCCCCGACATCTACGGGAAGGTCGGCAACTCCGGGGTATCGATCGCGACGCTGGACGACATGAAGGTGCTATACGCCGGCTTCGACCTGTGCGATGCGGCGACCTCGGTATCGATGACCATCAACGGACCGGCCCCGACCATCCTGGCAATGTTCGTCAACACCGCGATCGACCAGCAGATCGAGAAGTTTGCCGCGCAGCACGGTCGGCAGCCGAACGAACAGGAAACCTCGAAGATCCGCGCATGGGCGCTGGAGAACGTGCGCGGCACGGTGCAGGCCGACATCCTCAAGGAAGACCAGGGCCAGAACACCTGCATTTTCTCCACCGAGTTCTCGCTCAAGGTGATGGGCGACATTCAGGAGTACTTCGTCAAGCACAAGGTGCGCAACTTCTACTCGGTGTCGATCTCCGGATATCACATCGCCGAAGCCGGCGCCAACCCGATTTCGCAGCTTGCCTTCACGCTGTCCAACGGCTTCACCTTCGTCGAAGCCTATCTCGCGCGCGGCATGGACATCGACGACTTCGCGCCGAACCTGTCGTTCTTCTTCTCCAACGGCATGGACCCGGAATACGCAGTGCTCGGACGCGTGGCGCGGCGCATCTGGGCGACCACGATGAGAAACAAATACGGCGCCAACGAGCGCAGCCAGAAGCTGAAGTACCATGTCCAGACTTCGGGCCGTTCGCTGCACGCGCAGGAGATCGCGTTCAACGACATCCGCACCACGCTGCAGGCGCTGATTGCGATCTACGACAACTGCAACTCGCTGCACACCAACGCCTACGACGAGGCCATTACCACGCCGACCGCCGAATCGGTGAGACGCGCACTCGCGATCCAGCTCATCGTCAACCGCGAGTGGGGCCTGGCGAAGAACGAGAACCCGAACCAGGGCTCGTTCATCATCGACGAACTGACCGACCTTGTCGAAGAAGCGGTGCTTCAGCAGTTCGAACGCATCTCGGAGCGCGGCGGTGTGCTCGGTGCAATGGAAACGGGCTACCAGCGCGGCAAGATCCAGGAAGAGTCGCTTTACTACGAGCACAAGAAGCACGACGGCTCCTACCCGATCATCGGCGTGAACACCTTCCGCAACCCCGACGCGGTCGGGGCCGGCGGCAGCATTCCGCTGCAGCGTTCGACCGAGCAAGAGAAGCAGAGCCAGATACGCCGGCTGCGCGAGTTTCAGAAGCGCAACGCCACCGAGGCGCCGGCTGCACTGGAGAAGCTGAAGCGGACCGTGATCGACAACGGCAACGTGTTCGCCGAACTGGTGAACGCCGTGCGCTACTGCTCGCTCGGCCAGATTACGGATACATTGTTCGAAGTCGGCGGGCAGTACCGCAGAAGCATGTAGCGCAATCCTGGCCGCCGCGTGTATTGAATCTCATGGGAGAATCAGGAATGTCCGACTTCCAGCTCGATCACCTGAACATGCCGGAACGCGATCCGGAAGGGCTGGCGCGCTGGTACGCGCAAACCTTCGGGCTGCAGGCAGACCGGCAGCGCGTGCGTGGGCCGGGGGTCCTGATTGCCTTCCAGCCGGGAGAACCGGTCAAGCGCGCGCCGGAACTGCATATCGGCTTCCGCGTGCCCAGCATGGCGGTGCTGACCGAGTGGGCGAACAAGTTCGGCGCGCCGGTGACCGCGGGAGGCGAGTTCGCGTTGTTCCGCACCTTCGACCCGGAAGACAACTGCGTCGAGATTTATTGCAAGGCGGACAGTTGAACATCAGGAAATTCACCGTTCCGTACTACCATGCAGTCGCACCTGCGGCTGGCGCTTTGGTGCTCGCGGCCCACGATAATGGCTGAATCCCGCCTCCGAATGCTCGCCATCGGTGCGCTCGCCACCGTACACGGCCTCGGCGCGCTCGGCGCACCCTTCGCCGCGCAGCTTCACTTTGGTCAACCCGACGCGACGGCGCACCAGAACTTTCACGTGGTGTGGGAGGCGTTCAAGTACTTCGCGGCTTCGTCGGCGTGCCTCGCGATTGCGCTCGGGCCGCTCCGCCGGGGCGAGCGCTGGGCGTGGTGGACCATGCTCGTCGCTTGCCTTTCGCTCTTTGGGGGCGTTTTCGTGGCGCACGCGCTGTCCCGGGGCGGGCCGGCTATCGATCACTGGTCCTACGGGTCGTTCCTCGTCGTTTCGATCGCTGCGCTCGCGGTGCTCGCTCAGGTACCTCCCCGCGCGAACCGGTAGAAATCACCCGTCGCGAAATCGGCGAGGTACCCTCGCCGTCCGGACCTCCTCCGAACGTCAAAGGGAGTGCCGGCTCCAGAACCCAGGAGTGCCCCCGTTCACTTGAGGATCGACCCGCTCGACGGCCAGATTTAACCCCCGTTAGATCAAGCATTCCATTCAGCGCTACAGCCATAGTGCATTCTCATAGTAAGCTCTCAAAAAATCGGCACGACTCCCTGGTGTTCCGTCGACGCCGTATCCATCATTGGAGGAGAACTTTTGGCGCAGTCCGCAGCCGCCTCGTCCCTGGCAGACAACACTTTTCCAAAGCTGCTGTTGCAGCATGCCCGCGTTCGGCCCGACCGAGTGGCCATCCGCGAGAAAGACCTTGGTATCTGGCAAAGCTGGAGCTGGTCGCAAGTCGCCGAAGAGATCCGGGCGCTCGCTTGCGGCCTTGCCGCTAAAGGTTTCAGGCGCGGCATGAATCTCGCCATCATCGGCGACAACCGGCCGCGGCTTTACTGGTCGTTCGCCGCCGCCCAGTCCCTCGGTGGCGTGCCAGTCCCGTTGTACCAGGATTCGGTGGCGCAGGAGATGCGGTACGTCCTCGATAACGCGGAGATCGAGTACGTCATCGTCGAGGACCAGGAGCAAGTGGACAAGCTGCTCGAAATCCTGCCTCAGTGCCCGCATCTCAAACACATCTTTTACGACGATCCGCGGGGGCTGCGCCACTACGGGCAGGGGCAGCTCATGCCCTACGACGAGCTGCGTGAGATCGGGCACGAGTACGACGAAGCCCATCCCGATTTTTTCGCGCGCGCGGTGGCCGAGGGCAAGCCGGACGACGTCTGCGTCATCCTCTATACCTCCGGCACGACCAGCAAACCCAAGGGGGTGTGCCTCACGCATGCCGCATTCATTGCCGCTGCCCGCGGCGATGTGGCGTTCGACCGGTTCACGCCCTCCGACGAAATACTCTCCTACCTGCCGATGGCATGGGTCGGGGACCATTTGTTTTCCTACGCGCAGGCTCTGGTCGCCGGTTTCACCGTCAATTGCCCGGAATCCTCCGAGACGGTGATGAACGACCTGCGCGAAATCGGTCCGACGTACTATTTCGCGCCGCCCCGGGTATTCGAGAACTTGCTGACGACGGTGATGATCCGCATTGACGACGCCGGCCGGATCAAGCGCCACCTGTTCCACTACTTCATGGGCGTGGCGCGCCGCTGTGGAGCGGAGATCATGGACGCGAAGGCGGTGCCGCTTGCCGACCGGCTGCTCTATTTCCTGGGAAATTTTCTGGTGTATGGACCACTCAGGAATGTGCTCGGCATGAGCCGGGTCCGTGTGGCCTATACGGGCGGGGCCGCGATCGGCCCGGACCTTTACCGCTTCTACCGCTCGATCGGGGTGAATCTGAAGCAGCTCTACGGGCAGACCGAGACATCGGTATACGTTTGCAAGCAGCCCGACGGCGAAGCCAAGCTGGATACGGTGGGCAAGCCGCTGCCAGGCGTGGATATCAAGATCACCGACAGCGGCGAGATCTGGGTCAAGACGCCGGGCATGCTCAAGGAGTACTACAAGCGCCCGGATGCCACCGCCGAGTCGATCTCCCCGGACGGCTATTTCATGACCGGCGACGCTGGATTTTTCGGCAACGATGGGCACCTGAAGATCATCGATCGCGCCAAGGACGTGGGCAAGCTCACGGACGGGACGCTGTTCGCGCCGCAGTTCCTCGAGAACAAGTTGAAGTTCTTCCCCTATGTCAAGGAAGCGGTGTGCTTCGGCGACAAGCGGGACATGGTCTGCGCCTTCGTCAACATCGACATGCAAGCCGTGGGCAACTGGGCCGAGAAGCGCGGGCTTGCGTATGCGGGCTACGTTGACCTGGCAGCCAAGCCCGAGGTGTACGCGCTAATCGAGGAATGCGTGGAAAAGGCCAATGCGGATCTTGCCCGGGAACCGCATCTGGCCGGCTCCCAGATCAGGCGCTTCCTGGTACTCCACAAGGAACTGGATGCTGACGACGACGAGTTGACCCGTACCCGCAAGGTACGGCGCGGCTTTATTGCGGAGAAATACGCACCGCTTGTCAACGCACTATACGGCGCCGCCGGGAGCTGCCGGATTGAGACGCAGGTGAGGTTCGAGGACGGCCGCACTGGTAGCATCCGCGCCGAGGTCAGGGTACGCGACGTGAAAACAAGTCCTTACGCCGCCGCGAAGAGGGCGGCGTAACGACGGTGAGGGGTGAGGAGCAAGGGGTGACGAAAAACGCAAAGGGCACGGTGTGAGCTATCGCGCACTCGGTGAGCCGATCCTCAGCGTGGACAACATTACGGTCTCCTTCGGCGGCGTGACCGCGCTGTCCGGTGTGAGCTTTCACGTTCGCAACCACGAAATTCTGGCGATCATCGGCCCGAACGGCGCGGGGAAGAGTTCGCTGCTCAACGTCATCAACGGCGTGTATCACCCCAGCCAAGGCACCATAACCTACAAGGGCGCGACCCGGCGGCAGATGCGCCCGCACGAGGCCGCGAGCCAGGGAATCGCTCGCACCTTTCAGAACATCGCCCTGTTCAAGGGCATGACGGTGCTGGACAACATCATGACCGGGCGGACGCTGAAGATGCAAGCGGGCTTCCTGTACCAGTGCCTGTACTTCGGAAGCGCGCGCCGTGAGGAGCTTGAGCACCGCAGGAAGGTCGAGAACATCATCGACTTTCTGCAAATCGAATCGATCCGCAAGACGCCGGTGGGGCGCCTGCCTTACGGCCTGCAAAAACGGGTCGAACTCGGCCGCGCGCTGTCCGCGGAACCGGAGCTCCTGCTGCTCGACGAACCGATGGCCGGCATGAATGTGGAGGAAAAACAGGACATGAGCCGCTTCATTCTCGACGTCAATGACGAATTCGGCACCACGATTGTGCTCATCGAGCACGACATGGGCGTGGTGATGGATCTGTCGGACCGCGTGGTGGTGCTCGACTACGGCCGCAAGATCGGCGATGGCTCGCCGGACGAGGTCCGCGCCAACCAGGCCGTCATCGATGCCTATCTGGGCGTAGCGCATTGACGGTGAGGCGCAAGGCGTGAGGCGGGAGACGAAAATGCAAACGTGCAACACCCGAAACGTGATGGTGCCGGTTTTGGTGAATGTTGGTGACCTCCGGGATCACGACGGCTTTTGTTTTGTCGTTACGCCTTTCGACTCACGCCTCTCGTCTCACGCCTCTCGCCTCACGCCTCACGCCTCTCGCCTCACGCCTCACGCCTTACGCCTCACGCCTCACGCCTCACGCCTCACGCACTGACTATGGCTTTCTTCGTCGAAGTACTCATCGGTGGGCTGATGGCGGGCGTGCTGTATTCGCTGGTGGCGCTGGGGTTCGTGCTGATCTTCAAAGCCTCGGGAGTCTTCAATTTCGCCCAGGGCGCGATGGTGCTGTTCGCCGCGCTGACGCTGGTACGGCTGATGGAGTACCTAAAGGACACTTTCGCCCCGTTCCTGCTGGCTCTGGTGTTGACGATTCTGGTCATGACCGCGCTCGCGCTGGTCATCGAGCGGCTGGTGCTCAGGCCGCTGGTGAATCAACCCGGCATCAGCCTGTTCATGGCGACCATCGGCATTTCCTATGTACTGGACGGTTTCGGTCAGGCGGTGTGGGGCAGCGACATTTACATTCTCGACGTCGGCATCCCCAAGAAACCGCTGGTGCTGCTCGAGTCGGTCTTCGACGGCGGCGTGCTGGTACCCAGCGAGGACCTGGTGGCCGCACTCATCGCCGGCGTGCTGGTCGCCGTTCTGGCGATTTTTTTCCAGAAAACACGCATCGGCCGGGCGCTGCGCGCGGTTGCCGACGATCACCAGGCCGCCCAGTCGGTCGGCATTCCGCTGAACTATATCTGGGTGATCGTCTGGACGGTGGCCGGACTGGTCGCGCTGGTAGCCGGCATGGTGTGGGGTTCCAAGCTGGGCGTGCAGTTTTCGCTGTCCCTGGTGGCACTGAAGGCACTGCCGGTCCTGATCCTTGGCGGGTTCGAATCGGTTCTTGGCGCGATCATCGGTGGTCTGATTATCGGCGCGGGGGAGAAGCTCTCCGAGGTCTATCTCGGACCGCTGGTCGGCGGCGGAATCGAAAACTGGTTCGCCTACGTCCTCGCACTGCTGTTCCTCCTCGTCAGACCCGAGGGTCTGTTTGGCGAGAAACACATTGATAGGGTCTGAAAACCGGGTGAGGCGAGAGGCGTGAGGCGTTACGACAAAAGAATTGCCGTTGTGATCCTGGAGGCCAGGGACATGCACGACAGCCGGCGCCGGATCATTCGACGTGGGCTTACGTTTGGTCCGCCGCTGCCGGAGGGTGAGGAGGATACAGAGAGTGCGGAGACGGAGCGTGGCCTGCTGTTCAACGCGTTCATGGCGAGCATCGAGGGCCAGTTCGAGTACCTGCAGAAATCGTGGGCGAACAACCCCTACTTCCCCGGCAGCGTCCTTGGCGATCGCGGCGACCGCGACAAGGAGGGCGTTGACCCGGTGATCGGAGTGGACCCGTACCCTGACGAGGACAAGTTGCCCGAGGTCGACC
>JAXIOX010000288.1:0-18256 GCA_045403275.1 Burkholderiales bacterium
CCGTAAATGTCCGGCGGGAAAGGTGGTCGAGGGGCGTTCATTTCCTCAGCTCCTCGATCAACGCATCGAGTTTGTCCGGCGTCATGAACGACAGCATTTTCTTGTCGTTGTGCAGGCACACCGGCGCATCGCCGCAGGCCCCCAGGCATTCGCCTTCCTTGAGGGTGAAACCGCCGTCCTGGGTGGTTTCGTTGAAGCCGATGCCGAGTTTCATCTTCAGGTGTTCGGCCGCATCGGCAGCACCCGACAGCGCGCACGGCAGGTTGGTGCAGATGGTGATCTTGTTGCGCCCGACCGGCTGCAGGTCGTACATGCCGTAGAAAGCCGCCGCTTCGTACACCGCAATCGGAGGCATGCCCAGGTACTGCGCGACGAAGTCCATGGTCTCGGTGGATAGCCAGCCTTTCTCGTCCTGCGCGACGGTGAGCGCGGCCATCACCGCCGACTGCCGCTGGTTCGGCGGATACTTGGTGATCGCCTTGTCGATTTTTGCCAGCGATTCGGGCGACAGCATCATCGGTGCATTCATCGGTCGATCTCTCCGAACACGATGTCCTGGGTGCCGATGATGGCGACCACGTCGGCGATCATGTGGCCGCGTGCCATCTCGTCCAGCGCCGCCAGATGCGGGAAACTCGGAGCGCGGACCTTCAGGCGGTACGGCATGTTGGCACCATCAGAGACGAGATAGATGCCGAACTCGCCCTTGGGCGCCTCGACCGCGCAATAGGTCTCGCCCGCCGGCACGTGCATGCCTTCGGTGAAGAGCTTGAAATGGTGGATCAGCTCTTCCATGTTCATCTTCATGTCCTCGCGCGAGGGCGGTGCCACCTTGTGGTTGTCGGTGATGACCGGTCCGGGGTTCTTGCGCAGCCAGTCGATGCATTGCCTGGTGATGCGATTCGCCTGGCGCATTTCCTCGACGCGCACCAGATAGCGGTCGTAGCAGTCGCCGTTGACCCCGACCGGGATGTCAAAATCCATTCGATCGTAAACCTCGTACGGCCGCTTCTTGCGCAGATCCCACTCCACTCCCGAGCCGCGCAGCATCGGTCCGCTGAACCCGAGCGCCAGCGCACGGTCGGGCGCGACCACGCCGATACCCACCGTGCGCTGCTTCCAGATGCGGTTATCGGTGAGCAGCGTCTCGTATTCGTCCACATATCTGGGAAAGCGATCGGTGAAGTCCTCGATAAAGTCCAGCAGCGAACCCTGCCGGTTCTTGTTGAGTTCGCGTACCGCTTTTTCGTCGTGAATCCTAGAAGCCTGGTAATGCGGCATGGCGTCGGGCAGGTCTCGATAGACCCCACCCGGCCGGTAGTAGGCGGCGTGCAGGCGCGCCCCGGAGACCGCCTCGTAGCAGTCCATCAGGTCCTCGCGCTCGCGGAAACAGTACAGGAACACGGTCATGGCGCCGACGTCGAGCGCATGCGCCCCGAGCCAGAGCAGGTGATTCAGCACCCTGGTGATCTCGTCGAACATCACGCGGATGTATTGTGCCCGCAGCGGAACCTCGATACCGAGCAGCTTCTCGATCGCCATCACATAGGCGTGCTCGTTGCACATCATCGACACGTAGTCCAGGCGGTCCATGTACGGCACCGACTGGAGGAACGTCTTGTGCTCGGCAAGTTTCTCGGTTGCGCGATGCAGCAGGCCGATGTGCGGATCGGCGCGCTGGATCACCTCGCCGTCCAGTTCCAGCACCAGCCGCAATACTCCGTGCGCCGCCGGGTGCTGGGGCCCAAAGTTCATCGTGTAATTGCGAATCTCAGCCATAGCTCAAGCCCGTGAGGAAACCACGAGAGGAAATTTGAATACCGTCAGCGATACACGATGCACTTCAGTGCAGGCTAACTTGCCCCTGCAAGTTAAGCCCGCAGGGCGGCCGGAGCTAAAATTCATGGTGTAGTTTCTTATCTCCGCCATTTCTGCTTTCGCCTGAGCTACACCGCAGTTAATACAAGCACGGCTACACCATGCATTTCAGTGCAGGCTAACTTGCCTCGGCAAGTTAAGCCCGCAGGGCGGCCGGAGCTAAAGTTCATCGTGTAATTGCGAATTTCAGCCATGAATCGTCGCGCCGTGGAAATTCACGAAAAAATCAAAAGCGTTTGACGCAAAGAGCGCAAAGAAAAAAGAAAGGTCGCAAAGAAAGGCGAGATGACAACAGA
Organism: Burkholderiales bacterium; assembly: GCA_045403275.1. Lineage (GTDB taxonomy): Bacteria > Pseudomonadota > Gammaproteobacteria > Burkholderiales > JACQAP01 > JACQAP01. Next base: position 2,175 of record JAXIOX010000288.1, read on the forward strand.
TGCGCAAAAGCTCCCGTTGTCCTGTTTTTCCTTTGCGTTCTTTGTCTTCACTTTGCGTCCTTTGCGTCGAAAGCTTTTCAGCTCTTGTTTCTTGCCCTATTTGACGTCGCCGTAATTCGCTTCACGCACAACTCGCGGCACGGTCTCGCGCGGCTCGATGCTGACCGGTTGATAGACCACGCGACTCTGGTTCGGGTCGTAACGCATCTCCACGTACCCTGAAAGCGGGAAGTCCTTGCGGAATGGATGGCCAATGAAGCCGTAGTCAGTAAGGATGCGACGCAGGTCGGGATGTCCGGGGAAAACGATCCCGAACAGGTCGAAAGTTTCGCGCTCGTACCAGTTGGCCGACGCCCAGATCCCGTTAACCGAATCCACGGAAGGAAAATCGTCGTCGGGGGCGAATACCCGCAGCCGCAGACGTTGGTTGCGCGAAACCGAAAGCAGGTGGTACACGACTGCATAGCGCGGGCCTTGGCGCGGGCGATTGCCGTAGTCGAGGTAATCGACCCCGCATAAGTCCACGATCTGCTCGAATCGGAGCTGCGTATGATCGTGCAGTAGCGCGGCCGCCCACAGAAGATCCGTCGCCTTGACCACCAGCGTCAGCTCACCATGAGATTCGTCAAGGCCGGCGATCCTGTCGCCAAGCAAAGACTTCAGGTTTTCGGCAAGCGCCGCGAGCTTGGTGTTCATGGCCGGAGGGGTCAGCGCGCGATGGTGTTGGTGCGCCGGATCTTGTTCTGGAGCTGGATGATTCCGTAAAGCAGCGCTTCCGCAGTGGGCGGGCAGCCGGGAACGTAAACATCCACCGGAACGATGCGGTCGCAGCCGCGCACCACCGAGTAGGAATAGTGGTAATAGCCGCCGCCGTTGGCGCAGGAGCCCATCGAAATAACCCAGCGCGGCTCGGCCATCTGGTCGTAAACCTTGCGCAGCGCAGGCGCCATCTTGTTGCACAGCGTGCCGGCTACGATCATGACGTCGGATTGGCGCGGGCTGGGACGGAACACGACGCCGAAGCGGTCCAGGTCGTAGCGCGCCGCGCCGGCGTGCATCATCTCGATCGCGCAGCAGGCCAGGCCGAAGGTCATCGGCCACATCGAGCCGGTACGCGTCCAGTTGATGACGTTGTCGATCGTGGTGGTGACGAAGCCTTTTTCGGTAACGCCTTCGATGGTCATAATACTAATCCCACTCTAACGCCCCCTTTTTCCATTCGTAAACGAAGCCGATGACGAGTATGGCAAGGAATATGACCATGGAAACGAAGCCAAAGGTCCCGATTTCCTCGAGCACGACCGCCCACGGGAAGAGAAAAGCAATTTCCAGGTCAAACACGATGAACAGGATGGCGACGAGGTAATAGCGGACGTCGAACTTCATCCTGGCGTCCTCAAAAGCCTCGAAACCGCATTCGTAGGGGGAAAGCTTCTCGGGATCGGGACGGTGAACGCCGAGCAATCTGCTCAGACCACCACCCAACAGGGGAAGCGCCACTCCGACGGCCAGGCCGACGAAGATGAACAACAGAATCGGAAAGTACTGCTCAAGCATTGACCACTCTCGACCCGTCAGCAGACAGGATCAGAATCGATTGCGCGCGCCAGGTTATGCCCTTGGTCTGCCTGCGTCTCCGCGCTTCTGCCTGCCGCGGAGTCATGCCTGCCGCACTGCGTATGCTTTGGTGCCGACGGGGAGACTCGAACTCCCACGGGTTACCCCACCACCCCCTCAAGATGGCGTGTCTACCAATTTCACCACGTCGGCAATCTTTGAGACGTGAGGCATCAGGCGTGAGGCGGATTGTGAAAGCTCGAGAGCCCTGCGCCCGACGCCTCATGCCTCACGCCTCGCCTTTACTTCGGTACTTCGTTCGCCTTGGACTCGCCATCAGTCGCCGGCACCGCGCTCGATGGCGCCGGAATGTCTTTCGCCGGCTCGACCGGTGCCTCCTGGTGCGTGGACATCACACCTTCGGGCCTGCCTTTGTGGCTGGCCAGGTAGGTCAGACCGAGGCTGGTAACGAAGAACACCGCCGCCAGCACTGCGGTTGTGCGGCTCAGAAAATTCGCCGAGCCGCTGGAGCCGAACAGGCTGCCGGCGGAGCCGCTGCCAAATGCCGCTCCCATATCCGCGCCCTTGCCGTGCTGGAGCAGCACCAGCCCGATTACGCACAAGGCCGCAGCCACATGAAGAACAAGAATCAAGGTTTCCATGAGTATCCTGTCGTTTCGGCGATCAGCTTTTTCAGCGGCCCCGTCCGGTCAGCGAATCCGCCGCCTTGCAGATCGCAATGAATTCCTGAGCCACCAGCGCAGCGCCGCCAATCAATCCGCCATCGACGTCCGGCATCGCAAACAATTCGGCGGCGTTCGCAGCCTTGACGCTGCCGCCGTAAAGAATCGGAGCGGTATCGCCAAGGCTGCCGCCCCGTTTGGCCAGCAAGCCCCGAATGTAGGCGTGTACCGCCTGCGCCTGTTCCGGGGTTGCAGTCCTACCGGTGCCGATCGCCCAGACCGGCTCGTACGCCAGGACCGCGCCTTTCAGTCCGTCGCCGCGCGCTTCGTCCAAGACCGCGGCGATCTGCCGTTCCACCACGTCTTCGGTCACGCCACTCTCGCGTTCAGTCAGCGTTTCACCGATGCAGATGATCGGCACCATTCCTGCCGCCAGCACCGCTTTCGCCTTGAGCGCAACCGTGCGGTCGTCCTCGCCGAACTGCTGTCTGCGTTCGGAATGTCCGACGATCACGTATCGGCAGCCAAACTCGCGCAGCATCCCGGCGGAGACTTCGCCGGTAAACGCTCCTTTAGGATGCTGGCTGACATTCTGGGCGCCCCATGCCACTTTCGACCCGGCCAACGCTTCCTGGGTCTGGGCAAGGTAGGGAAAAGGGACGCAGACCGCGCAGATCGCCCTGCGCAGCCCAGCTACGGCCACCACGACCGCGTCGAGGAGGGCCTGGTTTTCTGGAAGGTTGCCATGCATCTTCCAGTTGCCCACCGCCAGCCGCTGCCGCATGCGCTATCCCACCGGAAAAACTGGTGAATTTTACCTGTCCCGGGGAAGGGGGGTCAACGTTGTGCGCCGCGAAATCAAAGCTGGCGCAAGACTGGGGAACGGCACCAAGGAGAATCAGGGCGTTAGCGACTCAGCCGACCACTCGCGAGTAATGGGATTGGCCCAAGCCGCTGCATGCAGGACCATTACCCGAATCGTCCAGTGATGTAATGGTTCCGGCCGTCGCTCAAGATTAAGCACGAGCGACTTAACCTGCCCACAGTGTGTGGTCAGGTTAGCCTACGCCGCTACAGCACGATCGGTTCGCCTCAGCCGAACCTTCCCGTGATGTAGTCTTCAGTGGCCTTGTTCTTGGGCTTGATAAATAAGGTATCGGTGGCGTCGAACTCGATCATCTCGCCCAGATACATGTAGGCGGTAAAGTCCGATACGCGCGCCGCCTGCTGCATGTTGTGGGTGACGATCAGGATCGTCACCTTGTGCTTGAGGTCGGCGATCAGCTCCTCGATGCTCGCTGTCGCGATTGGGTCGAGCGCCGAGGTGGGTTCGTCGAACAGTAGAATCTCCGGCTCGGTGGCGAGCGCCCGCGCGATGCAAAGGCGCTGCTGCTGCCCCCCGGAGAGGTTGAACGCCAGATCATTGAGCCGGTCCTTCGCTTCGTCCCACAGGGCCGCGCCGCGCAACGCCTGCTCCACCTTCTCGTCGAGTGTCGCCACGCTCCTCACGCCACGCACTCGCAGACCGTAGGCCACGTTCTCGTAGATCGATTTCGGGAAGGGATTGGGCTTCTGAAACACCATGCTGATGCGCATGCGCACCTCAATGGGATCCACCTGCTGGTTGAGCAGGTTGGTGTTGTCCGGTTGCAGCCGGATCTCGCCTTCGTAGCGGTTCCCCGCGTAAAGGTCGTGCATGCGGTTGAAACAGCGCAGGTACGTTGACTTGCCGCACCCCGAGGGTCCGATCAGCGCGGTGACCCTCTTCTCGTAGATCGGCATGTTGATGCGCTTCAAGGCGTTGAACGCGCCGTAGTAGAAGCTCAGGTTCTGCGCCTCGGCCTTGACGACGAGGCTCGCTTTTGCGGCGATTCCTTCAGTAATTTTCGACATACCTAGTGTCCTGTCCCGCTGATTCCCGGCTGAAAACCCGACGAGAATCGGCGCCATGCTGTGTTACGAGTCCTCGCCGTGCGTGTCGGAGCGCGGAAGAGGGGCCCCTCCGGGGATCTGACCGCGGAGACACGCGTTGGGCCGGTGGTCGACACGCTATTGGCCGGTTGCACGGTCGCATCCCCGCAAGCGGGGCCCCTGCTCCACGTTCCACCGGCCCCCGCCACTGTCAAGGACTCGCGCCTTGCCTGACGCCGATTTCGCGGGTTTTCCGAACGACGATAGATTGCTGTCAATTTCATCATAAGACTGGCCTTCAAGGTTCAAGAGTTATCCCACGAATCAGCGGGACAGGACACTAGATCCTCACCACTTTATTTTCTTTCTGAGCCGGTAGCGAATGTAAATCGCCAGGGCATTCATGGACAGCGTCATCACCACCAGCACCAGGCCGGCGGCGGCGGCGTTCTGGTGGAACGCCGCCTCAGGGCGCGAAGTCCAGTTGAACATCTGTATCGGCATCACCGTGAACGGCGCCAACAGCCAGTCGAACAGGCCCGCGGCCGGATCGCCGCTGAACGGCGCCGGCGGTAGGAAGGCGATGAAAGTCAGCGCGCCGATGGTGATGATCGGCGCCGTTTCGCCGATTGCACGCGCCATGCCGATGATCACGCCTGTCAGGATCCCCGGAAGCGAATAGGGAAGAATGTGGTCCGCAGTAGTCTGCCACTTGGTGGCGCCGAGCGCGTAGGCCCCCTCGCGGATGACTGCCGGTATCGAACGGATCGCTTCGCGCGTCGCGACGATCACCACCGGCAGGATCAACAGCGCCAGGGTCAGGCCGGCGGAAAGAATGCTCTGCCCAAAGCCGAACTGGTACACGAACAGTCCCAATGCGAGCAGGCCATAAACGATCGAGGGCACGCCCGCCAGGTTGGTGACGTTGATCTCGATGATATCGGTGACCCAGTTCTTGGGCGCGTACTCCTCGAGATAAACCGCGCCCGCCACGCCGAGCGGCACCGCGGTTGCCGCGGTGACAATCATCACCAGCGTGGTACCGACCCAGGCCGACAGGATGCCCGCCTGTTCGGGATGGCGTGACGGGAAATTGGTGAAAAATTCCAGCGACAGGCGGTGCGCGCCGTCGATCGCCATGCCGGCGAACAGGGAGACAAAGGTGAGCACGCCCACCATCAGCGCCAGGACGCCGATGGTCGCAAAGATGAGGTCCCAGCGCTTGTGCTTGGTGATCAGCGCCCGGATCTCAGCTACCGTCATGTCCGCCATATCAATAGGCCTGCCGGTATCTGCGCTTCATCATGTGCCCCAAGACATTGAAGAACAGCGTCAGTAGCATCAACGTCAGTCCCGCGGCAAAAATGGTCTGATAGCCGATACTGCCGTGCGGCAGGTCGCCGAGCGCAACCTGCACAATGTATGCAGTGATGGTGGCCGCCGGTTCCGTCGGGTCAAAGGTCAGGTTCGGCTGCATGCCTGCCGCGACCGCCAGGATCATGGTTTCGCCCACTGCGCGCGAGATGCCGAGAATGTAAGCGGCGGCAATCCCCGAAAATGCCGCCGGCGTCACCACCCGGATCGCTGTCTGGAAGCGCGTGGCCCCCATCGCATACGAGCCTTCGCGCATCGCCATCGGCACCGCGCGCATCGCGTCTTCGGACACCGAGCTGACATAAGGAATGATCATGATGCCCATCACCAAACCCGCCGACAGCAGGTTGAAGCCCGGCAGTCCGGGGAAGAAATACTGCAGCGCAGGGGTTACGTACAGCAGCGCGAAATAGCCATAGACGATGGTGGGCACGCCGCCCAGCAGTTCGAGGAAGGGCTTCGCCACCTCCCGTATCGAGAACGGCGCGAACTCCGACAGGTAGATCGCGATGATGGTGCCCAGCGGGATTGCCACCGAGAGCGCAACAAAGGAGCTGACCAGCGTGCCCGAAAGCAGCACCATGATGCCGTAGTGCGCATCATCGAACAGCGGCGTCCATTGCGTGTCGGTGAGGAAGTCCCAGAGCGGGACGTGCTGGAAAAACTGGTACGACTCGGTAACCAGGATGACGACGATGCCGACCGTAACCGCAACCGACACCGATGCCGCGAGGAAAAGAAGGACCTCGATGAAGCGCTCGCGAATATGGCGGGATTTCCTCTTCGCGAGCCGCGCGCTGACTGTGTTATCCGCCAAGATATTCAGGCCGTGGGTGGGGGCGACGGAGCTCATCGGTTCGGAGCCGGGGCTAATATTACAGAATTCTCAGATCACCCGGAACCCGGGCAAAAAACAGGAGGGGCAGCGCCCCTCCTGCGTGTCGGAAACGTGCCTGATTACAGCTTCGCTTCCATCTTCATCAGTTGCTGAATGGTCAGCCCCACCTTGTTCTCGCCGCCGAACTTGGTGCCCAGCACCTTCTTCTGGATGTGATCGTTGTTGTAGGCGTAGGCATCCGCCGGAAGCGGAACGTACTTGACTTCGCGCACCAGAGCTTCGGCATTCTTCATGTAGAACTCGAGGAACTCCCTGACTTCGGGACGCTCGAGCGATTTGGAGTTGATATAGATGAAAATCGGACGCGCCAGCGGCTGGTAGGAGCCGTTCATCACGGTTTCCATCGAGGGCAGCACGCCCTTGGCGCCGGATTTCTCCGCGATCGCCACTGCTTTGAGCTTGTCCTGGTTCTCGATGTAGTAAGCCAGCCCGAAGAATCCAAGCGCATTGACGTCGCGCGATACGCCCTGAACCAGTACGTTGTCGTCTTCCGAAGCGGTAAAGTCGCCGCGGCTGGACTTGGCCTTGCCGTTGACCGCCTCGGTAAAGTAGTCGAAGGTGCCGGAATCGGCGCCGGCGCCGAACAGCTTCAACGGCGCGTCCGGAAATCCCGCGCTGACCTGCTTCCAGTTGGTAACCTTGCCCTGGGCCGCCGGCTCCCACATTTTCTTCAGTTCGGCAACGGTCAGGGTCTGCGCCCACTTGGTCTCGGGATGGATCACAACGGTGAGCGCGTCGTAAGCGACCGGCAGCTCGATGTATTGGATGTCGTTCTTTTTGCACTCGTCCATCTCCTTTTTCAGGATCGGACGGGATGCATCGGAAATATCCGTCTCTCCGCGGCAGAATTTCTTGAAGCCGCCGCCGGTGCCGGAAATACCGACCGTTACTCTGATCTTGCCTTTCTTGGCCTTCTGGAAGTCCTCGGCTACGGCTTCGGTGATCGGGAATACGGTCGAGGAACCATCGATTTTGACTGTTTGGGCATGCGCCGGAACGGCGATCGCGCTCGCGAACGCGGCGGCAACTGCCACCGGAGCGAATCGGTTAGTCTTGAGCATCACGTCAACCTCCTGTCATCGTGGAATTTTGCGAGCCAACGACGGGATTGTATGGCCGCATTGTGACAGTTTGATTGCATGGCCCTTTACTGCTGCAGGCCCGCGAGCTTCCTTTAGCAGAACTTAGGCGCGAGCGCGAGCCTGCGCCCGGATAGTTTCGGCCAGTACACCGGCGAGCTGCGTGATGTGCCTGCGCCCCTCCCCTTCCACCATGACCCGGATCACCGGCTCGGTTCCCGAGGCGCGCAACAGCACACGCCCCGTGCCTTTCAAGCTGGTTTCGGTTGCCTTGAGCGCCGCCTGCACCTCACCGTTTGCCTGCAAGTCGAACCCCTTGCGCACCTTCACGTTCACCAGGACCTGCGGGTACATGCGCAATTCGCCGCACAGGGCGCCCAGCGGCCCGCCCCCGGCGCGCAGCGCGTGCAACACCTGCAGGGCGGAGATGATGCCGTCGCCGGTGGTGTGCTTGTCGAGGCAGATGATGTGACCGGAGTTCTCGCCGCCGAGTTGCCAGTCGTTCTCGATCAGCATTTCCAGCACGTAGCGATCGCCCACTGCCGCGCGCGTGAACGGCACGCCAAGCTCGGCAAGTGCCTGTTCCATTCCCAGGTTGGTCATCAGCGTGCCGACAACGCCGCCTTTGAGCGTGCCCTGCTGGTGGCGGAAGCGCGCGATCACATAAAGCAGCTGGTCGCCGTCGTAAATCCTGCCCGCGTGATCCACCATCACCAGCCGGTCGCCGTCGCCGTCGAAAGCGATTCCCAGATGCGCGCGGTGCGACTTGACCGCCGCAACCAGAGCCTCCGGGTGCGTGGCGCCGTAATCGCGATTGATGTTCAGCCCGTCGGGGTGGTTGCCGATAGCGATGACATCCGCGCCGAGTTCGTGAAAAACATGTGCCGCGATGTGATAGGTCGCGCCGTGCGCGCAGTCGACCACCAGCCTGACGCCGCGCAGGTCGAGATCATTCGGAAACGTACTCTTGCAGAACTCGATGTAACGGCCGGACGCGTCGTCGATACGCCGCGCCTTGCCCAATTGCGCCGAAGGCATGGTTTCCAGCGGCGCATCGAGGCGCGCTTCGATTGCATGCTCGACCGAGTCCGGAAGCTTGTTGCCGTCGGCGGAGAAGAACTTGATGCCGTTGTCCTCGAACGGGTTGTGCGAGGCGGAGATGACGATACCGGCCTGCAGCCTCAGCGCGCGGGTGAGATAGGCCACCGCCGGGGTCGGCATCGGCCCGGAGAGGTAAATGTCCACTCCCGCGGCCGACAACCCGGCCTGCAAAGCCGATTCGAGCATGTAACCGGAAATGCGCGTGTCCTTGCCGATCAGCACCGCCGCGTGCTCGCCTGAGGGCAACTTGCGTTCCGCCGCGAATACCTTGCCCGCGGCGTAGCCGAGCCGCATTACCAGTTCCGGTGTAATCGGCAGCTCTCCTACGCGCCCGCGCACGCCGTCGGTTCCGAAGTACTTTCTAGTCTTTGACAAGGGAGTGTCTTTCGATAGCGTTGAGCACCAGCAGCGCGTCGCGGGTCGCCGCCACGTCGTGCACGCGAACCAGTGCGGCGCCGCGTTCGACCGCGAGCAAGGCCGCGGCCACGCTCGCGAAAACCCGGTCCGCCACCGGTTTGCCGGTGATTTTACCTAATAGCGATTTGCGGGACAGTCCGACCAGCACCGGCTGTCCGAGACCGGCAATCCTGGGCAGGCCGCGCAGCAGTTCGAGGTTGTGCCCGGTTTTCTTGCCGAAGCCGAAGCCGGGATCGACAACAATGCGTTCGCGTGCAATACCTGCCTGCCGCGCCGCCTTGACGCGCCGCGCGAGATACGCCGTCACTTCCGACACCACGTCCGCGTAATGCGGGTCCTGCTGCATGATGCGCGGCTCACCCTGCATGTGCATCAGGCACACCGCGGCCTGACCTTCCGCCACTGCCTCGAGCGCACCCGGCTCGCGCAACGCGTTGATATCATTCACCATCGCCGCCCCGGCAGCGATCGCGCGACGCATCACTTCCGGTTTGCAGGTGTCGACCGATACCGGTACCGGCAGCCCGCCCAGTTTTTCCAGCACCGGCATCACTCTCCGCAATTCTTCGTCGAGGCCCACCGGCTCTGCACCCGGACGCGAGGATTCCCCGCCGATGTCAAGAATGTCGGCGCCTTCCTCGATCAGAATACGGGCGTATTCCACGGCCTGCTGGGTGCCCAGGAAGCGTCCGCTGTCGGAAAACGAATCCGGGGTGACGTTCACCACGCCCATGATCAGCGGGCGTTCCAGCGTTAGCGAGAAACGGCCGGCTCGAAGGACAGGGTGAGGCGTGAGGCGCGAGGCGTGAGGCGCGGTCATTACGGAACTTTGCGGTCGGTCTCAAAAAAATTAAGGGGTGAGGTTGTCACGCCTCACCCCTTACGCTACTCGTGATTCTTGATCGGTTGCGCCTGAAGCTCTTGGTTTCTGCCCCTCTCGCCTTTCGCCTCACGCCTCTCGCCTCACGCGCCTCAGGCTTCGCGTGCCGGCGTGGTGGTCGCAGCGGGCGATGGTGCATTGCCCTGCGATGAAGGAGGCGCGCTCGGCGTGCCCGTGGGCTTCGGCGGACGCGGCGGCCGGCCTTCCATGATGTCGTTGATCTGGTCCGAGTCGAGCGTCTCCCACTCCAGCAGCGCCTTGGCCATCGCCTCGACCTTGTCGCGATTGTCCTCGATCAGCTTGCGCGCCAGCGTGTACTGTTCGTCGATGATGCGGCGGATTTCCGCGTCTACCTTCTGCATCGTGGTCTCGGACACGTTCTTGTGGGTGGTGATCGAACGGCCAAGGAAGACTTCTCCCTCGTTTTCGCCGTACACCATCGGGCCGAGCTTGTCGCTCATGCCCCACTGCGTCACCATGCGCCGCGCCATCTCAGTGGTACGCTCGAAGTCGTTCGATGCGCCGGTGGTCATCTGTCCCATGAAAATCTCTTCGGCGATGCGGCCGCCGAACAGCACCGAGATGTTCTGCAGGATCTGCTCGCGGTCCATGCTGTAACGGTCTTCCTGCGGAAGCTGCATGGTCACCCCCAATGCGCGTCCGCGCGGGATGATGGTGACCTTGTGCACCGGGTCGGTCCTGGGCAGCAGTTTCGCCACCACCGCGTGGCCCGATTCGTGGTACGCGGTGTTGCGGCGCTCGTGCTCCGGCATCACCATGGATTTGCGCTCCGCGCCCATCATGATCTTGTCCTTGGCGCGCTCGAAATCCTCCATGTCCACAAGCCGCTTGTTCGACCGTGCCGCGAACAGTGCGGCTTCGTTCACGAGGTTGGCGAGATCGGCTCCGGAGAATCCGGGGGTGCCGCGGGCAAGGATGTCGGGGCGCACGTCGGGTGCGACCGGGACCTTGCGCATGTGCACCATGATGATCTGCTCGCGCCCGCGGATGTCGGGCAGCGGCACCACCACCTGGCGGTCGAAACGTCCGGGCCTGAGCAGTGCCGGGTCGAGCACATCCGGCCGGTTGGTCGCGGCGATGACGATCACGCCGGAGCCGGTCTCGAAACCGTCCATTTCCACCAGCAACTGGTTGAGCGTCTGTTCGCGCTCGTCGTTGCCACCGCCGAGGCCGGCGCCGCGCTGGCGGCCGACAGCATCGATTTCATCGATGAACACGATGCACGGTGCGTGCTTCTTGGCCTGCTCGAACATGTCACGCACGCGCGCCGCGCCGACACCGACGAACATCTCGACGAAGTCGGAGCCGGAAATCGAGAAGAACGGCACTTTGGCCTCGCCGGCGATGGCCCGGGCAAGCAAAGTCTTGCCGGTACCCGGAGAGCCAACCATCAGCACGCCGCGCGGAATGCGGCCGCCAAGTTTCTGGAACTTGCCCGGATCGCGCAGGAAGTCCACCAATTCGGACACTTCCTCCTTCGCCTCCTCGCAGCCGGCAACATCGGCAAACGTCACGGTGTTGGTGGACTCGTCGAGCATCCGTGCCCGGCTCTTGCCGAACGAGAACGCGCCGCCGCGCCCGCCGCCCTGCATCTGGCGCATGAAAAATATCCATACGCCGATCAGCAACAGCATCGGGAACCAGGATACAAAGATGTTCATCAGCAGCGACGGCTCTTCTTCGGGCTTGGCCTCGATGATGACGCCGGCCTTGAGCAGATCGGACACCAGCCAGGGGTCTGAGGGCGAGTACGTGGTGAACTTGCGGCCGTCGTCTTTCCTGACACCTTTGAGCACGCGACCTTCTATCGTCACCTTGGCGACGTTGCCCTGCTTCACCTCGTCGATGAACTGGGAATACTCCATCGACGTGGTTTGATACTGACGGGCGCTGAACTGGTTGAACACCATCATCAGCACCAGTGCAATGACCAGCCAGATCGCTACGTTCTTGATGAGATTATTCAAAATTACTCCTTGTGCCGCGGTGACAAACCGCGAATTTCCTGCTTCATTCTAAACCCATTTGAGCGTGCTCGCCGCCCGACGCCACCGCCGCGGCTCATGCGGAGGATCGTTTTCCCCTGGCCAGCAGGTACAGCTCGCTGGAGCGGTCTCGTGATGCCTTGGGCTTGCGCACCGTCACCGTCGAAAATGCTTCGGCGAGTTGTTTTCTGAATTCGTCGACCCCCGTACCCTGGAACATTTTGACCAGAAAACTGCCGCCCGGTTTCAGCCTGTCGCGGGCAAATTCCAGCGCCAGTTCGGCCAATCCCATCGAACGTGCCTGATCCGCCAAGCCTACACCGCTGATATTGGGCGCCATGTCCGAAATCACAAGGTCGATGCGGCGGCCGGTCAGTTCCGTTTCCAGCCGTTCCAGGGTTGCAGTCTCGGAAAAATCGCCGTGAATGAAAGCGACTCCTTCGATCGGTTGCATTTCCAGCACATCGAGCGCAATCACGCGTCCTGCGGCGCCCACCAGCGGGGCCAGCACCTGCGACCAGCCGCCGGGCGCCGCGCCGAGGTCCACCACGGTCATTCCTGGGCGCACCAGCCTGTCCTTTTCCAGCACCTCGATCAGTTTGTAGGCCGCACGCGAGCGGTAACCCTGCTGCTTCGCGCGCCGCACGTAGGGGTCGGTGACATGCTCGTGCATCCAGGCCTTGCTGGTCTTGGTTCGTGCCATTGCCTACAATTTCCTCTTCGGGAGGATTTCTTGGCAGATCAATTGAACTCCGGCGAGCGCCGCGCGCTCAAGGCCCGCGCCCACGCCCTCGATCCCGTGGTTTTTATCGGCGATGGCGGGCTCACTGCGGCGGTGCTCAAGGAAATCGACCGCAGCCTCAACGCGCATGAACTGATCAAGGTCCGGGTCGCAGGCGAAGACAGAGTGGTGCGCGAAAGCATTCTGCGCCTGGTATGCGAGCAACTGGGTGCGGCGGCGGTCCAGCACATCGGCAAGATACTGGTCGTGTTCCGAAAGCAGCCGGAAGGCATGCCGAAGATTCCGGTCCGGCCGAAGCGCAAGCCTGCTCGGGCCTTGAAACGAAGCTTTCAGAACCGCGGTTGACACCCGGTGGCCGTATTGGGGGGGCGCGCATGCGCGACGCTCGCCTCACGCCTCACGCCTCACGCCTCACGCCTTCAAAGATACTTCACGTCCAGTATCTCGTACTGCTTGATGCCACCGGGCGCCTTGACTTCCGCGACATCGCCGGAGTACTTGCCGATCAGCGCGCGCGCGATCGGCGAACTGATGGAGATCTTCCCACTCTTGATATCGGCTTCGTCCTCGCCGACGATCTGGTAGGTCACGGTCTCGCCGCTGCCGACCTCTTCCAGGTCCACGGTGGCGCCAAACACGCAGCGGCCGTCGGCATCCACGTGCGCCGGATCGATGATCTGCGCATTGGCGAATTTGCCCTCCAGTTCGACAATGCGGCCTTCGATGAAGCTCTGCCTTTCCTTCGCCGCCTCGTACTCGGCGTTCTCCGACAGGTCACCATGGGTTCGCGCCTCCTGGATGGATGCAATCACTTTCGGCCGCTCCACGGTCTTGAGCTGGTGCAACTCGGCACGCATCAATTCGGCGCCTTTGACGGTCAGCGGGATCTTGTTCATCGTTCAATACCTCTTTGTGGCTGTGCGGCGTGGGTGCCGCCAATGGTTGTTCTGCCGACTGCGTTTGCGCTGCAACGGCGTTCGCGGCCGAACCGGCGGCTCAGTGCAGCCTGGCGTGCAGGTCCTGCAATGAATACGCGGTGAGCTCACGCATGTTCTGCATGCCGGTGCACGCTGCGCGCGCGCCGGCAATGGTGGTGTAGTAGGTCACGCGCGCCTGCAGTGCCGAACGCCGTATCGAATAGGAATCCTGGATGGCGCTGCGGCGGTCCTCCACCGTGTTGATGATCAGCGCAATCTCGCCGTTCTTGATCATGTCTACCACATGTGGGCGGCCTTCCGCCACCTTGTTCACGGTGGTGACCTGCAGTCCCGCCTCGGCAAGCGCGGCCGCCGTGCCGCGGGTCGCGAGAAGCGTGCATCCCAGTGCCGCAAGTGCGCGCGCGATCTCGACTACCCTGGGCTTGTCGGAGTTGCGCACGCTGATGAACACCTTGCCGCCCGAGGGCAGGCGCACTCCGGCGGCGAGCTGCGATTTTACGAAGGCTTCAGCAAAAGTATCGCCCACGCCCATCACCTCGCCGGTGGACTTCATCTCCGGACCGAGGATGGTATCCACGCCCGGGAACTTGATGAATGGAAATACCGCCTCCTTGACCGCGCAATACGGTGGAACGACCTCGCCCCTGATGCCCTGGCTCTCGAGGGTCTGGCCCACCATGCAACGCGCCGCAATCTTCGCCAGCGCCAGGCCGGTCGCCTTGGAGACGAAAGGCACGGTGCGCGAGGCGCGCGGATTGACTTCCAGAACGAATACCACATCGTTCTGGATGGCGAACTGCACGTTCATCAGTCCCACCACCTCCAGCGCTTTTGCCATCGCCACGGTCTGCCGGCGCAGTTCGTCCTGCAACTTCTTCGACAGGCTGTACGGCGGCAGCGAGCACGCCGAATCGCCGGAGTGCACTCCCGCCTGCTCGATGTGCTCCATGATGCCGCCGATCAGGACCTGTCCGCCGTCGCAGACGGCATCCACATCGACTTCGATGGCATCGTTGAGGAAGCGGTCCAGCAGCACCGGCGAGTCATTGGAAACCTTCACCGCCTCGCGCATGTAGCGCTCCAGGTCGCGCTGCTCGTGCACGATTTCCATCGCCCGCCCGCCCAGCACGTAGGATGGACGCACTACCAGTGGGTAGCCGATTTCCTGCGCCAGCGCCAGCGCCGCCTCGGGGTTACGCGCGGTACGGTTGGGGGGCTGCCTGAGCTGGAGCCGGTCCAGCATCTTCTGGAAACGCTCCCGGTCTTCGGCGCAGTCGATCATGTCCGGACTGGTTCCGATGATGGGCACGCCGTTTGACTCCAGGTCCCTGGCGAGTTTCAGCGGCGTCTGCCCGCCGTACTGCACGATCACGCCCAGCGGCCTCTCCACCGTGACGATCTCGAGTACGTCTTCGAGCGTCAGCGGTTCGAAGTACAAGCGCTCGGAGATGTCGTAATCGGTGGACACCGTTTCCGGATTGCAGTTGACCATGATGGTCTCGTAGCCGTCTTCGCGCAGCGCCAGCGCCGCGTGCACGCAGCAGTAGTCGAACTCGATGCCCTGGCCGATCCGGTTCGGCCCGCCCCCCAGCACCATCACCTTTCTGCGGCCGGTCGGCCGCGCCTCACATTCCTCCTCGTACGTGGAGTACATGTACGCGGTACGGGTATCGAATTCGGCGGCGCAGGTGTCCACCCGCTTGTACACCGGCCGCACGTTCAGCTCCCAGCGCCTGGCGCGCACCCCGTCCTGGGTGGCGTTCAGCAGCTTCGCCAGCCTGCGGTCGGAAAAGCCGGCGCGCTTGAGAGTCCACAGCGTGTCGCGATCGAGATCGCCGATACGCTTGCCCGCCAGCGCCTTTTCCTGGCGGATGATGTCCTCGATCTGCGCCAGGAACCAGGGATCGATCCGTGTCAGTTGGTGCACTTCCTCCCGGTTCATGCCGATGCGCAGCCCGTCGGCGACGAAAAGTATGCGCTCCGGGCCTGCATCGGCGAGTTCGGTCTCGATGGTCTCGCGGTCGGCGGTCTTTTCGTCGAATCCGTCGATCCCGGTCTCCAGACCGCGCAGGGCTTTCTGCATCGACTCCTGGAAGGTGCGGCCCATCGCCATCACCTCGCCCACCGACTTCATCTGGGTGGTGAGCCGCGAATCGGCCTGCGGGAATTTCTCGAAGGCGAAGCGCGGTATCTTGGTGACCACGTAATCGATGGTCGGCTCGAACGACGCCGGCGTCGCCCCGCCGGTAATGTCGTTGCGCAGTTCGTCGAGGGTGTAACCAACCGCGAGCTTGGCCGCGACCTTGGCGATCGGGAAACCGGTGGCCTTCGATGCCAGCGCCGAGCTTCGCGATACACGCGGATTCATCTCGATGACGACGACGCGGCCGTTCTGCGCATTGATGCCGAACTGCACGTTGGAGCCGCCGGTGTCGACACCGATCTTGCGCAGCACCGCGATCGAAGCATCGCGCAGGCGCTGGTATTCCTTGTCGG
>JAXIOX010000247.1:0-16599 GCA_045403275.1 Burkholderiales bacterium
CGGCGCTGCCGTCGACTCGCAACCGATTGTTGGGGCGATGGAAGTTGGCGCGATTGAAAAGTTATAATCCTACCGGATCAGCCGCATTGCAGCAAAGAACCTCCGCGCCTTGAAACTTCACCTCGCCGGAAGCGACAATCAGAATACCTTCACCGGATACGGTGAGGGCTATGTGATGGTCAACGCGGTGCGCTACGAACGCAGTCTCGTGGTCCAGCCCGATCGGCCGGTCGAGACCTGGGCTGTTTCAGGAATGGATACAATGCGGGAAGAGGATCTCGAGTTTCTGGCCGGTCTCGGCGTGGAAATTGTGCTGCTCGGCACCGGGAAAATCCTGCGTTTCGTCAACCCCCGCCTTCTGCAATCGCTGGTGCGAGGGCGCGTCGGCGTCGAAGTGATGGATACGCGCGCGGCCTGCCGGACTTACAACATCCTGGTCGCGGAAGGCCGGAAAGTGGCCGCGGCTCTTATTCTGTAGAACTTGAGCGCTTCAATTCGGCTCTTGCAGACGGAAATTGCCGCCGCAGGCGCTTTGGATTCTTTACAACCGAGCCAGAGCACGCAAGTGCACAGCCACACTTTGTGCCAATGCGTCCAGTTCATATCCCCCTTCAAGTGTCGAGACGATCCGCCCCCCGCAGAATCTATCTGAATACACAACCAATCGTTCGGTCACCCAGGCGTAATCGCTTTCGACTAGGTTCCGCGCCGCCATGTCATCGTCGCGATGCGCATCAAATCCCGCGGAGATGAAGAACATTTGGGGCCGGAAACGTTCCAGCGCCGGAATCCAGAATTTCTCAACCACTTCCCGGAACTGGACCCCGCCGCTGTAGGCGGCCAGCGGAATGTTCACCATCCGTTCCGTGCGCCCCTCAAGCCCGCTATAAGGATAGAACGGGTGCTGGAAAGTAGACACCATCATCACGCGGGGATCATCGCGAAAGATGTCCTCGGTGCCGTTGCCGTGGTGCACATCGAAGTCCACGATCGCAACGCGCTCCAGACCGTGCTTTTCCAGCGCATGGGCGGCGCCCACGGCGACGTTGTTGAAAAAACAGAATCCCATCGCGCGCGCGCGTTCGGCATGATGACCCGGCGGACGCACGTTGCAGAAGGCGTTCTCGATCTCACCGCTCATCACCATGTCGGTCGCTTTGACCACCGCCCCCGCGGCCCGCAGGGCGGCACGATGCGAGTGCGGATTCATCGCGGTATCGGGATCGAGGTGGACGAGTCCGCGTTCCGGGACGCTGGCTTCGACCGCATCCACGTAGGCCGGATCGTGCACCCGTAGCAGTTGCTCGCGCGCCGCCGGCGGCGCCTCCACATCCACCAGATGCTCAAGAATTCCGGTGGCGAGCAGGTAATCTTCGATCGCGGCTAGCCGCGCCGGACACTCGGGGTGATGGGAGCCCATATCGTGCAACGCGCAATCTCGGTGGTGAACAAGGGCAGTTGGCATGCTTTGGCGCGCAGTAACGTGAATCAAGGGTTCGCGGCATCTTATTCAGGGGCAGCGCGCTTGTCCATGACGCGCGACATTTCTGCCGGAACAGCGGCAAACCGGGAAACAACCTGAGGTAAACTAGGATTTCCGGGAACTCCGGACCGTCCGCGCTTTCGCAAGCGACTAGCGCTGCGCCAAATTCGAATCCAGAAACCCATCCCATACGCATGCCCAATCCGCTCGATCCCGTTGTCGTTCAGGTCGGCCGCATCATCCTCGGCAAGGAACACCAGATCCGACTGACACTTGCCTGCCTGCTGGCACGCGGACATCTGCTGATCGAGGACTTGCCCGGGGTGGGCAAGACGACACTTGCGCATGCACTTGCCAAGACCCTGGGCCTGGATTTCCAGCGCATCCAGTTCACCAGCGACCTGTTGCCCGCCGACATCCTCGGCGTATCGGTGTTCGATCGCGAAAGCTCGACCTTCAAGTTCCATGCCGGCCCGGTATTCTCGCAGGTGATCCTCGCCGACGAGGTCAACCGCGCCACACCAAAGGCACAAAGCGCGCTGCTGGAGGCGATGGAAGAGCATCAGGTCACCACCGACGGCCAGACCCGGCCGCTGCCGGAGCCGTTTTTCGTGATCGCCACCCAGAACCCCTCGCACCAGGTCGGGACGTTTGCGTTGCCGGAGTCGCAGCTCGACCGCTTTCTGATGCGAATTCATCTGGGTTATCCGGACGGCGCGGCCGAGCGCACGCTGCTGGAAGGACGCGAGCGCCGCGACATGATTTCCGACCTGGCGCCGGCGTTTACAGTTTCGGAACTGCTCACGCTGCAGAAAAAAGTGCGCGACATCCTCAACGCACCGGCGCTGCTGGATTACGTACAGGCGCTGATCGCCTATACCCGCCAGTCCCCTGATTTCGTCAACGGCCTGTCGCCGCGCGCGGGGTTGTTCCTGCTGAACGCCGCTCGCGCCTGGGCCTTCATGGACGGACGCCGCGAAGTCATTCCGGAAGACGTGCAGGCAGTGCTGCCAAGCGTGGCCGGTCACCGACTCTACCCCGTCAACGGCTACGACTCGCTGGGCAGCACGCAACTCGCCGAGCGGCTGATCGCGGAAGTGGCTATTCCGTGAGGCGTGGGGCGTAACAAACCTGCTGCAGCCACCGTGTTCGGCGCATTGCCTTTCGCCTCACGCCTTACGCCTCACGCCTCACGGCTCCCGATACGCGACAGGATCGGCGACTGGATATTCCCGCCCAGGGGTCCGGAAGCGGGGCCGGTGGTGCTCGGCCAACGGCGCGTCTACATTCTGCCGACCCGCGCCGGAGTCATGTTTGCAATGACCCTGGTGATGCTTCTGATCGGCTCGATCAATTACAACCTCAGCCTCGGATACGTTCTCACCTTCCTGCTCGCCGGCGTCGGCATGGTTTCGATCCTGCATACCTGGCGCAACCTGGCGCGGGTCAGGCTGCGCCCCGCCAAGACGCGACCGGTTTTCGCCGGAGATTCCGCCCGCTTTCATATCGTGGTCGAGAATCCGGGCGCACATCAGCGGGTGTGCCTGGCGATCCAGTTGGCCAACCAGAGCGCGGTGTACTTCGACGTAGCGCCGCGAGGTGCGCAGGACGTGGAAGCACGGATGCCCGCTGCAAGACGTGGCGTGCTGCGGCCCGGACGTTTTCGCATTTTCAGTGTCTATCCGGTCGGCCTGTTCTATACGTGGGCCAACGTTGAACTCGAATTGCACTGCCT
Organism: Burkholderiales bacterium; assembly: GCA_045403275.1. Lineage (GTDB taxonomy): Bacteria > Pseudomonadota > Gammaproteobacteria > Burkholderiales > JACQAP01 > JACQAP01. The sequence continues at coordinate 3,219 of JAXIOX010000247.1, forward strand.
GGTGTACGCGCGCCCCGAACCCGGCCATGTTCCGCTGCCGCCGGCGCAGACCGCCAGCGGGCAAGGCGGCGCCAGCGGAACGGGCGAAGAGGATTTTGCCGGCCTGCGCACTTACCATCCTGGCGACTCGCCACGCCGTATCGCCTGGAAGGCATTTGCGCGCAGTGACATATTTCTCACCAAGCAGTTTTCCGGAAACGCGGCCTCGGAGTTGTGGCTGAATCTCGCTGACATCCCTGAAGCGCTGGGTCTGGAAGCCAGACTTTCCCGGCTCACCCGCTGGGTGATCGAGGCGGAAACCGCCGGTCAGCGCTTCGGGCTGCGGCTGTTCGGAATCGAATTCGAGCCCGAGTTCGGCGCATCGCATCGCGACCGTTGCCTGCAGGCGATTGCGTTGTACAAGCCGACGCGTGCATGACGTGTCGAACGCCGCCGTCCTGAGCCCGATCAACCTCACCGCGCTGCTGTTTTCGCTGGCGCTGGTTATTGCGCCGCATGCGCAACATCTGCCGATTTGGATTCCGGCTTTCGGCGCCACGGTGCTGCTGGCGCGCTTTTATCTGGGCTACCGGCGCAAACCCCTGCCCAATCGCTGGCTGCTGCTTGCGGCTGCACTGGTCGCCGTCGCCGGCGTGGCCCTGTCGTATCGGACGCTATATGGCCGGGACGTGAGCGTCGCGCTGCTGACTGTGATGGCGGCGCTGAAAGTAATGGAAATGTCCAAGCCGCGCGACACCATGGTGGTAGTGCTGCTCGCCTACTTCCTGGTCATCACCAACTTTTTCTATTCGCAGTCGATTCCCACCGCCTTGTACATGCTGGTCATCGTCTGGTTCATCACCGCGACCATGATCAGCCTTCAGCACCAGGCAGGTCCACCCAGGCCGGCCGCGGTGCTGCGCCATGCCGCCAGTCTGATCGCTCAAGGCACTCCCATCATGCTGGCGCTGTTTCTGCTTTTTCCCCGGGTACAGGGCCCGCTCTGGGGATTGCCGCAGGTCAACTACGGCGCCAAGTCGGGATTGTCGGACGTCATGTCTCCCGGCGACGTGAGCGCGCTCAGTCTGTCCGACGATGTTGCCTTCCGTGTGTTGTTCGATATACCACCGGAAAAACCTTCGCAGCTCTACTGGCGCGGGCCGGTGCTGTGGGATTTCGACGGCCGTGCCTGGCGCGCCGGCCAGATCTACACCGCCGATTCGATCGAATACGAGGCGCTGGGTCCGCCACTGAACTATACGGTGACACTGGAACCTCACGACCAGCGCTGGTTGTTCGCCATAGATCTGCCGTCGCGCGCCGCATCCAACAGCTACTTTTCCGTGGATTTCCAGATGCTGGCGCGACGGCCGGTGCGCGAACGCATCCGCTACGACATGCAGTCGGTGCCATCCTACCGTGTGGGGGTCAACGAACATCGGATGCAGTTGCGTCGCGCGCTGCAGCTTCCGGTTGCCGCGGCTCCGCGGGCGCAGGCGCTTGCCGCCTCCTGGCGCGCTGAACTGTCCGGCGACCGCGACATCATGCTACGGGCACTGACGATGTTCCGGGAACAGCCGTTCACCTACACCCTGGCGCCGCCGGAGCTGGGTGACAATCCTGTCGACCAGTTCCTGTTCGAAACCCGCAGCGGTTTCTGTGAGCATTACGCTTCGGCATTCACCTACCTGATGCGTGTTGCCGGCGTACCTGCGCGCGTGGTAACCGGCTACCTGGGCGGCGAGATAAATCCCGTGGACGGTTACCTTATCGTGCGCCAGTCCGAAGCGCACGCCTGGACCGAGGTCTGGCTACCCGGCGAGGGTTGGGTGCGGGTGGACCCGACCGCGGCGGTTTCACCGTTGCGCATCGAGCGAGGACTGGCCGCGGCAGTGCCGGAAACCGATCAGGCATCGCTGCGTGCGCGCAACCGTCTCGAATGGCTGCGTCAAGCCCGTTTCGCCTGGGATGCCGTCGCCAACTCATGGAACCAGTGGGTGCTGGGCTACAACCCGGAAAGACAGGTGCGTTTCCTGTCGCAGGTAGGACTGGCACAGGCAACCTGGCAAAACATGGTGATCGCGCTCATTGCCACCAGCGGCGTCATTCTGCTGGTGCTGGCGTTGCTGCTGCTTGTGCGACTTACCGCGCTGCGCACGGATCCGGTGCAACGCGCTTATGCCAGATTCTGTCAGGCGATGGCCCGGCGCGGCGCACCACGCAAGCCCAGTGAAGGACCACGTGACTTCGCGGCCAGGGTGTCGCTGCAGTTTCCGCAATTAAGGGAGGCGGTGCAGCGCATCGCCGCGCTGTACGTGGCGCTGCGTTACGGGGGCGAAAAGAATCCGCGTGTTCTGGAAGAATTCCGCCAGGCGGTGAACAACCTAAGGTGAATTGCGGTCGAGTGCACAAGCGCCCGGCCCGCGGCCGTCAGAACACTAGAGTAACGTTTCCCTCGACAATCCGCTGCGGCGCAGAATTTTGCGCAGCGAGGCAAGCGCCTCGATCTGAATCTGGCGCACTCTTTCCCTGGTCAGCTTCAGGCTCTGCGCCAGCTGTTCGAGGGTGTGGATGTCCGAGCCGTTGAGCCCGTAGCGCCGCTCGATCACGCTGCGCTGGCGTTCGTTCAACTGCTTCAGCCACTCGCGCACGTAAGTCTCGATTTCTGCGTCCTCCAGCCTGATATCCGGCTGCGGGGTGGATTCGTCGGCGATCGACTCGCCGACCGAAAGCATGGGATCGATCTCAAGGGGCGCATCCAGCGACGTCATGCGTTCGTTGAGCGACAGCAGGCGACGCACGTCTTCGACCCGGAAATCCACCAGATGCGCAACGTCATCCGGGCTGGGGTCGCACTCGGAATGGGTCTCGAGATGGCGCATCGCCCGCAGCACCGTGTTCAGTTCCTTGATCACATGCACAGGCAGGCGGATGGTGCGCGACTGATACATGATCGCGCGCTCGATGCTCTGGCGGATCCACCATGTGGCATAGGTGGAAAAGCGGAAGCCGCGTTCGGGATCGAATTTCTCGAGCGCGTGGATCAGGCCGAGGTTGCCTTCTTCGATCAGGTCCAGCAACTGCAGCCCGCGGCCGGTATAGTGCTTGGCGATGTTCACCACCAGCCGCAGATTGTGTTCGATCATCTTCTGGCGCGACAGGAAATCTCCCTGCTTGACCAGTCGCACGTACCTGACCTCCTCCTCTACCGTGAGCAGCGCGTTCTGCCCAATGTCGTTGAAATAGAGCTGTGTGACGTCGCTGAGGATGTCGGTACCGAAATAGTCATCGACGGCGGGCTCTTCGACGGGCGCGTGTTCCTCGACGCCGTCTTCCTGTGAAGAATAATTCTCCTGGTTCATGAATTCCGCTCAGGCAGATACTGCAGCGGATCGATCGGTATGCCGAGCCGGCGAATCTCGAAATGCAGGGCCACCCGGTCGCTGTCAGAATTGCCCATTTCCGCGATCTTCTGGCCCTTGGCCACCGATTGCCCTTCCTTTACCAGGATCTGGCTGTTGTGTGCATACACGCTCAAGTACGACGTATTATGCTTGATGATGATCAGTTTGCCGTAACCGCGCAGACTGCTGCCGCTGTACACGACCTTTCCGGGCGCACTCGCGAGCACCACTTGGCCGGACCGGCCTTCGATTCCGACACCCTTCTGGTTCGTTCCTTCCCCGAAACCGTAGATCACCTTCCCTTGGGTCGGCCACTCCCAAACCAGCCTCACGTCCGCGCTGCTTGCGGCTTCTTTGGGCGCCGGCGTTGCTGGCGCCGTCGCTGCCGGCTTGGCGGGAGGCGCTGCCGTGGGCGCTGACGCCGGCGTCGGCCTCACCGCTTTCAACTGCGCCAACGCCTGTTCCGAGTAAGGCAGCTTGCGCGCCTTCGGCTCGGTCTTGACCGGTACCGCAACCGGCGCAGGCGGCATCTCGAGCGGTACCGCCTGGGGCAGCGCCAGTTCTCCGACGCTGTCCGGCGGAAACAGCCGCAAACGTTGATCCACACGAATCAACGCCGGATCCTCCAGGTTGTTCCAGGCCGCCAGTTCACGGTAATCCTGTCCGTAATCCAGCGCGATGCTGTAGAGCGTGTCGCCTTTCTTGACGACGTGGAATTCCGGGCGCCAATCGCCTTCACGGTAGGGCTTGATGATCGGCTCTTCCGAGCTCGCAGAAACCGATGTTTGGGGTTTCTGGACCGTCGATACGGCTGGCGCGCCTGCATGCGGGGGCGCCGGCGCCTGGGGTGTGCTGGCAGTGGGCGCGGTCGCGACAGGTGCAGCTGTGGTGGGTGCGGCGTCCCGAGGCGCGGCCGGCGCGGTCCGGGACGCATTCGGTGAACGCTCGAGCACCGGAGCCGCGGTAGGCGTGGATGCGCAACCCACACAGAGCGCTGCGACCAATGCTGCGAGCATCAGCGGCCGCGAACTTCCTACACAACGGAAAACGATGTTCAAGTCGACACCCCTGCAATCAGCGGGACGAAATTCACGTCGTCCAGAACCGATTGGTTGAATCCGTCGTGGCTCCGCTCGACCAGCACAAGGCGCTGCTCGCGCGTGCCCAGCGGCAGAACCAGGCGTCCGCCTTCCACTAGTTGCGCAGCCAGAGCCTCGGGTACATGCGTCGCCGCCGCCGCCATTACGATGGCGTCGAAGGGGCCGCCGTCTTTCAGTCCGAGATGGCCGTCGCCGTGCCGGAGTTTTATGTTGCGGATTCCAAGTTCGCGCAATTTTCCCCGCGCCTTGGACAACAGGCCGGCTAGACGCTCGATCGAATAGACTTGGCGCGCCACCCGCGACAATACCGCAGCCTGGTAACCGCAGCCGGTGCCGATCTCGAGCACTTTGCCGAGCGCGCGGCCGGCGCGCGCCAGCTCGACCATGCGGGCGACGGTGAACGGATTGGAAATGGTCTGGCCGAAACCGATGGGCAGGGAAACATCGTCGTAGGCACGGCTCGCCAGCGCCTCATCAACGAACATGTGGCGAGGCACATCCGCCATCGCACCCAGGACCACCTCGTCCTTTACACCCTGGTCGCGCAAGCGTTCCACCATGCGCATGCGGGTGCGCTGGGAGGTCATGCCGATGCCGCTGATCCTGCTGTTCATGTCGTGTGGAAATGACCGCCGCGCCAGCCCCTAGGTGAGTGCTGGTTCTTTCAACCAGTCGCGCACGCTTTCCAGCCTGGCGTACTGCGTGAGATCGATCTGCAGCGGCGTCACCGACACCATCCGATTCGCAACCGCGTGAAAATCAGTGCCCTCGCCCGCATCCTCCGCATCGCCGGCGGCACCGATCCAGTACACCATTTCGCCGCGCGGATTGGTGGACCTTATCACCGGTTCTGACTTGTGCCGCCGGCCCAGCCTGGTCACTGCCGTTCCCACCAGCTGATCGGCGGGCACATCCGGAACATTGACATTGAGCAACACCGGAAAGGCGATCGGCCGGCGACGAAAACGCTCGACCACGTCGCACACTACCTGCGCCGCGGTCGGATAGTTGCCCGCCGCCTTGCTCGCCAGCGACACCGCGATCGAGGGTATGCCCAGGAGAAATCCTTCCGTCGCCGCCGCCACCGTTCCGGAGTCTATGGTGTCGTCGCCCATATTGGCACCGTGATTGATGCCCGAAATCACCATGTCCGGGAGCCGGTCCAGCATGCCGGTTACGGCGAGGTGCACGCAGTCGGTGGGCGTGCCGTTGACGTAGTGAAAGCCGTTGTGCGAGCGCCTGACCTGCAACGGGCGATCGAGGGTGAGCGAATTGCTGGCGCCGCTGTGGTCGCGCTCGGGCGCGACCACGACGATCTCGGCATGTTTTGTCAGCGCCTCGGCGAGCGCAGCGAGTCCGGGAGCGAAGTACCCATCGTCGTTGCTCAGGAGAATGCGCATCGGAGAGAAGAACTGCGAATCAGGCTACGTTCGAGGGCGCCCCGCAAAAGAACAGACCTGGAAACCGGGTCTTGGCGTCCGTGCTTTTGCTCGCGAGCCCGCCGGCCCCTCGTCTGTGCCGCGAAAGTTTGGTCGGGGCGAGAGGATTTGAACCTCCGACCACCTGCACCCCATGCAGGTACGCTACCAGGCTGCGCTACGCCCCGAATCGAGAGCGGATTATAGCAGAGGCCCCACGCACGGCACGTGTCAGGCGCGCAGGATGTCGAGGAGACTCTGGATTTCCCGGCGCAACAGTGCAGGATTGAATCTTGAGGAAGACGTTTTGAGTTGCAATGCAGACTCGTCGAGCCGCGCGCGGGCGCCGCTGATGGTGAATCCCTGCTCGTACAACAGTTCGCGGATGCGTCGGATCAGCAGTACTTCGTGGTGCTGATAATAGCGCCGGTTGCCGCGCCGCTTCACTGGCTTCAACTGGGTGAACTCCTGCTCCCAGTAGCGCAACACGTGCGGCTTGACCCCGCATAACTCACTGACCTCACCAATGGTGAAGTAGCGTTTTGCGGGGATCGGGGGCAGCGGGGTCTTAGGACTGCTGCTGTTGCGGCTGCTGCTGTCCACCGTAGTTCTTTTCCACCATCGCCTTCAGCTTCTGGCTGGCATGAAAGGTCACCACCCGACGCGCCGTAATCGGGATTTCCTCGCCGGTTTTTGGGTTGCGGCCCGGCCGCTGCGGCTTGTCGCGCAACTGGAAATTGCCGAAACCGGACAGCTTCACGCCCTCCCCGGCCTCGAGTGCAATGCGCACTTCCTCGAAGAAGGACTCCACCATGTCTTTGGCTTCGCGCTTGTTTAAACCGACTTTCTCGAACAACAGATCCGCCAGGTCTGCTTTGGTCAGTGTCATGACTTCACCTTATTGTCTCAGCTTGGCACCGTATTCTTGTTCCAGGACCTTGCGCAGACCCGCAATCGCGGCGTCCACCTCGGCATCCGTCAGAGTCTTTTGAGTATCTTGCAATAACACTCGGAAAGCAAGACCTTTTTCCCCGTTTTCGATGCCCTTGCCGCGGTACACATCGAACACCCGGACCTCGTGAACGATGGCCGGTTTCGCCCGCAGGAGCCCGTCCAGAATGGCTTGCACCGGGGTGGCTTCGTCCACGGTTACCGCCAGATCGCGGCGTACCGGGGGGAATCTGGAAACCTCGCGATACTGCGGCAGCGGAAGCCGCAACAGGGGTTCGGCATCGATTTCGAAGGCTACCAGCGGCTCCGGCAACTCATACTTCTTCTGCCATTTCGGGTGCAATTCGCCGATCCAGCCGATGATCTCGTCATCCAGGATAACCCGGGCCCCACGCCCGGGGTACAACGCCGGGTGCTCAATCGGTTCGAAGCGCGCGCGCCTGGGTGCGATAAGCACTTGGAGATCGTTCTTGACGTCGAAGAAATCGACGCCGCGCGCCGGGATACCCCACTGTTCCTCGAATGCAGTGCCATAAGCGACGGCCGCCATACGCATCGGCTGGCGGATCCCGGCGACATCCATTTCGCCGTCCCTGACGGTGGGATCGCGTAGGAATGCCCGTCCCACCTCGAACGCTCGCACCCGCTCCAGTTTGCGGTTCAGATTGTAGGCAACGTTCGCCACCAGCCCGCCGATCAAAGTGGAACGCATTACCGCCATCTGACCGGCGATCGGATTGAGCAACCGGATCGGATCGGCATTGCCGGCAAAATCCGCCTCCCAGGAGGCGTCCACGAAACTGTAGTTGACTACTTCCTGGTACTCAGCCGCCGCCATCTGTAGCCGCAGGTCGTGCAGCGAGCGCCGGCGCTCGGAAAGCGGCAACATCGCAGTCGGCGCCACTGGGGGTTGCGCGGGAATGCGTTCGAAGCCATAAACCCGCGCCACTTCCTCGATCAGGTCTTCCTCGATTTCGATGTCGAAACGGTACGACGGTGGGGTGACCAGGAAGACCTCCTCGGCGCCCCCACCCTCGCGCCGGAACGCGAGGTTCAGACGCGTGAAGATGTCGGCCATATCCTCCGCACCGACCGGCACGCCGATGACCTTGCGCGTGCGCGCCACCCGAATGCGCACCGGGTGACGCTGCGGCAACTGCGCTACGGTGTCGTCCACCGGCCCGGGCTCTCCGCCGCAAATATCAAGGATCAGCCGGGTGGCACGCTCGATGCCGTCGACGTTATTGTTGAAGTCGACGCCGCGTTCAAAACGGTGCGAGGCGTCGCTCACGAAGTTGTAGCGCCGCGCGCGTCCGGCGATCGCGTCCGGAAAGAAGAACGCAGCCTCGAGGGCGACGTTGCGGGTTTCCAGATCCGCCTTGGTACTGTCCCCGCCCATGATGCCCGCCAGCCCGATCGGCCCGCTGCCATCGGTGATCGCCAGCACACTCGCGTCGATCTCCACTACCTCCTCGTTGAGCAGTTTGAGTTTCTCGCCCTTGCGGCCGAATCGCACGTCGATACCGCCGCTGAGCTTGTCGAGGTCGTAGACGTGCAGCGGTCGGCCCAATTCGAGCATCACGTAATTGGTGACGTCCACCAGCGCCGAAATCGATCGCTGCCCGGAACGCTCCAGACGCTGCTTCATCCACTCCGGCGTGGGCGCCCTCGCGTTGACGTTGCGGATCATCCGCCCGGTGAAGCGTCCGCATCCCTGGGGATCGGATATTCGCACTGGAAACCTGGCGTCGTTCGTGGCGGGTACGGGGTGCGTGTCCGGAGGGTTCAGCGGCGCACCGGTCAGCGCCGCGACTTCGCGCGCCACGCCAAGCACCGACAGGCAGTCGGCGCGGTTAGGCGTGAGCTTGATTGTCAGCATCTTGTCGTCGAGCGCCAGCACCTTGCGCACGTCACTTCCGGGCGCTGCATCCCCGGAGATTTCCAGCAGGCCGCTATGATCGTCCGATAGCCCGAGTTCGAGTGCCGAGCACAGCATGCCGCGGCTTTCCACGCCGCGCATGGTCGCGGCCTTGATTTGAACCGGTTGGTCCGCCGATGCACCAGGCAGCACGGCGCCGACCAGCGCACACGGCGTCGTCATTCCCGCGACCACGTTAGGCGCACCGCAGACGATTGCCAGCGGGTGCCCGCTGCCGACGTCGACCCGGCACACTGTCAACTTGTCGGTGTTCGGATGTTTCTCGACGCTGAGCACCCGGCCCACCACTACACCGGTGAAGGGCGGCGCCACGCTAACGCACTGCTCCACCTCCAAACCCGACATGGTCAACAGATGCGCGAGCGCGTCCGTGGTCAACGGCGGATCGACCAGCGTGCGCAACCACTTTTCCGAGAATTGCATTTTTGACTTTTAACCGCCAAGACGCCAAGAGCGCCAAGAACTACAAAAAAATACTCCGATACAGAAAAAAACACGGGAGGGCTCAGTTCGTTCTGCCTTCTGTTCTGCATTTATGAATCTTCTTGGCATTCTTGACGACTTGGCGGTTCAATTGAATTGCTTGAGGAACCGCAGATCGTTTTCGAAGAACAGCCGCAGGTCGTTGATGCCATAGCGCAGCATGGTCAGCCGCTCGATCCCGCTGCCAAAGGCGAATCCGATGTAACGCTCCGGGTCGAGGCCGAAGTTGTGCACGACGTTTGGATGCACCTGCCCGGCTCCGGAAATTTCCAGCCAGCGGCCCTCCAGCGGCCCGCTTGGAAACGCCATGTCGATCTCGGCGGAGGGCTCGGTAAACGGAAAAAACGAGGGGCGGAAACGCACCTGCAGGTCGTCGGTCTCGAAGAAGCGGCGCAGGAAATCGGTGTAAACGCCCTTCAGATCCGCAAAACTGATGTGTTCGTCTATCCACAGCCCCTCGACTTGGTGAAACATCGGCGAGTGGGTAGCATCCGAGTCCACGCGGTAGGTGCGGCCCGGCGCGATCGCCTTGATCGGTGGCTTGCGCGCGCGCGCGTAACGCACCTGGATCGGACTGGTGTGGGTACGCAACAGCAATCCTCCCTCGACGTAAAAGGAGTCTTGCATCGAGCGGGAGGGATGGTTCTCGGGTTGATTGAGCGCGGTGAAGTTGTACCAGTCGGTTTCAATTTCAGGTCCATCGGCGACATCGAATCCCGCCGAGCGAAAAATGCCTTCGATGCGCTGCCAGGTACGCATCACCGGGTGAATGCCGCCGCGGCCGCGGCCTCGCTCCGGCAGCGTGACGTCCAGGGCTTCCTGCGCCAGGCGGGCTTGGAGCGACTGCGCCTGAATGGCCTCGCGGCGCGCGGCGAGGAGCGCCTCAATCGTCTCCTTTGCCTTATTGATCAGCGCGCCGGCGCTTGGGCGTTCCCCGGCGGGCAGTTTGCCGAGACCTTTCAGTTGCTCGGTCAGCGCGCCGGTCTTTCCCAGGAAGCGCGCCTTCGTCTGCTCCAGTTGTGCAAGATCGGCAACCCGCTCGAACTCGGATTTCGCATCAGCGACGATCTTTTCCAGCTTGTCCATGGGTTTCTGCTGGCCGGTGAATAAAAAAAAGGAGGCCCTGAAGCCTCCTTTTTCGCTGCTTGTCCGAATCAGCCACCGAGGCTGGCTTTCGCCTGACTCGCAATTCTCTCAAAAGCCTGCTTGTCGAACACGGCAATGTCGGCTAGCACCTTGCGGTCCATCTCGACCGATGCCTTCTTCAGGCCGTTGATCAGCGTACTGTAGGTCAAGCCGAATTCGCGTGCTGCGGCGTTGATCCGCACGATCCACAGCGCGCGGAAATCACGCTTTCTCTGGCGGCGATCACGGTAGGCATACTGACCGGCCCGCATCACCGCCTGTTTGGCGATACGGAAGACGTTGCCGCGGCGGCCACGGAAACCCTTGGCCTTGGCGAGCACCTTCTTGTGCCGCGCGTGCGCGGTTACTCCGCGTTTGACTCTTGGCATGGCTGTCCCCCTTACGCGTACGGAAGCATGGCATGGATATGTGCGTGATCCGATGCATTCACGGCAGTCGTACCGCGCAGATGGCGCTTGCGCTTGGTCGACTTCTTGGTAAGGATGTGGCGCAGGTTCGCCTGCGAGCGTTTGAAGCGGCCGTTACCCAGCGCGCGGAAGCGCTTAGCGGCACCGCTTTTGGTCTTCATCTTGGGCATGAATCAACTCCTTTGTTTTTGCCGGACGCCGGGTGGCCGCAGGCGGCGCTTTGGAACCCGGACATCACCCTTTTTGACAACGATGACCAGTGATTAGTAATCGGTAATTGGCACGAACCATTTCGCCGATCTTACTGGACACCAGTTACAAATTAACAACCGCGAATCACTTTCTCTTGGGCGACAGCACCATAACCATCTGCCGGCCCTCCATCTTCGGAAATTGCTCGACTGCGCCGTAGGGCTCGAGGTCTGCCTTCACGCGCTCCAGCAGTTTGACGCCGAATTCCTGATGCGCCATTTCGCGGCCGCGAAAGCGCAATGTCACCTTGGTCTTGTCGCCTTCTTCGAGGAAGCGGATCAGGTTGCGCAACTTGATCTTGTAATCGCCTTCGTCGGTGCCGGGTCGAAACTTCACCTCCTTGACCTGGATCTGTTTCTGCTTGAGCTTTGCCTCGTGCCTCTTCTTGGCTTCACTGTACTTGAACTTGCCGAAATCCATTAGCCGGGCAACCGGCGGTTTTGCGGTAGGTGCGATTTCCACCAGGTCGATTTCCAGTTCCTCCGCCATGGCATTCGCCTGGGCGAGGCTGACAATCCCGATTGGCTCACCCTTGATGCCGATGAGTCGGACCTCCGGCGCAGTAATCTCACCGTTGATCCTGACGTCCTTGTCCTGAGCTATGAGCAGACCTCCATTAAAAAATTAAGCCGTACCTCCCGCATGGGGCAGCTCGGATCTCAGCCGTGCGACAAAGGCGTCGAACGACATCTGGCCGAGATCAGCACCCCCCCGGGTACGCACGGCAACGGCGTTTGCAGTGACCTCCTTATCCCCCACGATCACCTGATAAGGCAGCTTCTGCAAACTATGTTCGCGAATTTTATAGGTAATTTTCTCGTTTCTCAAGTCCGCAAAGGCGCGCAGGCCAGCCGCCTTGAGGCGCTCGGCCACCCCGCCGGCATATTCGGCCTGGTGATCAGAGATGTTCATGACCACCACCTGCTGCGGAGCCAGCCATAGGGGCATCGCCCCGGCGTGGTTCTCGATGAGGATGCCGATGAAGCGCTCCAGCGATCCCAAAATCGCCCGGTGGAGCATAACCGGCGTCTTCCTGCTGTTATCTTCGGCGATGTACTCGGCGCCCAGCCGGTTCGGGAGCGCAAAATCAATTTGCAGGGTCCCGCACTGCCACATCCGTCCAATCGAGTCCTTGAGCGAAAACTCGACCTTCGGACCATAGAACGCTCCCTCGCCGGGGTTGAGGTCCCATTTGAGGCCCTTGGCGTCCAGCGCCGCCTTGAGCGCCGCTTCGGCCCGGTCCCAGGTCTCGTCCGAACCGATGCGTTTGGCCGGCCGGGTCGATAGCGTGAGCAGGATTTCGTTGAAGCCGAAGTCGGCGTACACCTTCTGCAGCAACTCAATGAACGCCGATGCCTCTTCCTGTACCTGGTCCTCGGTACAGAATATATGCGCGTCGTCCTGGGTGAATCCGCGCACCCGCATGATCCCGTGCAATGCCCCGGACGGCTCGCTGCGGTGGCAGGCGCCGAACTCGGCGAGCCGCAACGGCAGGTCGCGGTAGCTCGTGATGCCCTGGTTGAAGATCTGCACGTGCCCCGGGCAGTTCATCGGCTTCACCGCGTAGTCGCGCTTCTCCGACTCGGTGGTGAACATCAGTTCGCGATAGTTCTCCCAGTGCCCGGATTTTTCCCAGAGCACACGGTCCATCAACTGCGGGGTGCGCACTTCCCGGTAGCCGTGCCGCGACAGCGTTTCGCGCATGTACTGCTCGACCTGCTGCCAGATGGCCCAGCCCTTTGGATGCCAGAACACCATTCCGGGCGCCTCGTCCTGCAGGTGGAACAGGTCGAGTTGCCTGCCGAGCTTGCGGTGGTCGCGTTTTTCCGCCTCCTCGATCCGGAACAGATAGGCGTCGAGATCTTCCTTCTTCGCCCAGGCGGTGCCGTAGACCCGCTGCAGCATTTCGTTCTTCGAGTCGCCGCGCCAGTATGCCCCGGCGACCTTGAGCAACTTGAAGACTTTGAGCTTGCCCGTGGAAGGCACGTGCGGGCCACGGCACAGATCGGTGAAGTTCCCCTGGGTATAGAGGGAAATCGACTCGTTACCGGGGATCGCCTCGATGATCTGCGCCTTGTAGTGTTCGCCCTGGTGCTTGAAAAAACTGATCGCGTCGGTGCGGTTCCATACCCGCCGCTCGACCTTGATGTCGCGATTGGCGATTTCCGCCATGCGCTTTTCGATGGCGGCAAGGTCCCCCGGGGTGAAGGGGCGCTTGGAGGCAATATCGGGGTCGAGGCCGTCCTCGCTGAGCGGGCCGTTGGTGTGCTGGGCGGCGGGGGGGCGTGGCGTGAGGGCGGGG
>JAXIOX010000091.1:0-6306 GCA_045403275.1 Burkholderiales bacterium
GGTGACTGAGTGAGGTTCATCGCCTCACGCATCCCGCCTCACGCCTCACCGACAATGAGAATCTTGGGGATTGATCCGGGATTGCGGGTCACCGGTTTTGGGGTTCTGGACAAAATTGGCCAGAAACTGACTTACGTTACCAGCGGCTGTATCCGCACCCCGCAGGATGGCGAACTGCCGGAGCGCATCAAAGTCATCCTCGAGGGGCTGTGCCAGTTAATCGGCGAGATCAAGCCGCAGCAAGTCGCTGTGGAAAAGGTGTTCGTCAACGTGAATCCGCAATCCACCTTGCTGCTCGGCCAGGCGCGCGGCGCCGCCATCTGTGCCGCGGTGATCAACAGCCTGCCGGTATCCGAGTACACCGCGTTGCAGGTCAAGCAAGCCGTGGTCGGCAACGGCCATGCGCACAAGGAGCAGGTGCAGGAGATGGTGCGCCGGCTACTAAAGCTGCCGGGCGACCCCAGCGCCGACGCAGCCGACGCGCTGGCCTGTGCCATCTGTCACGCGCACGGAGGTATGGGACTGGGGCAACTCGCGACGCGCAGCTACCGCATGAAACGCGGGAGGCTGGTGTGATCGGCCGCATCACCGGGCAGTTGATCGAAAAACGTCCGCCAACGGTGGTGGTCGACGTGCACGGCGTGGCCTACGAAGTGGACGTACCGATGAGCACGTTCTTTACTCTGCCGGCCACCGGCTCGACCGTGGCGCTGCACACCCACCTGGTGGTGCGCGAAGACGCGCATCTGCTGTTCGGCTTCGGCACCGAAGAGGAGCGTACGGTGTTCCGGCAATTGCTCAAGATCAGCGGCATCGGCGCGCGCACGGCGCTGTCGGTGCTGTCGGGTCTGTCGGTGTCGGAGCTGTACCGGGCGGTGTCCACACAGGATGGCGCGCGGCTCACCAAGATCCCCGGCATCGGCAAGAAAACCGCGGAGCGATTATTGCTCGAACTTCGCGACAAGCTGGTCGGAGGCGTCGCGCCGCCCGCGTCGGGTAGTGCCGGGTCGGTAAGGGGCGACGTGCTCAACGCGTTGAGTGCGCTTGGATACAGCGACAAGGAAGCGAACGCCGTGCTTGCCAGGGTCGCTCCTGAAGCCACGGTTCCGGAGGCGATCCGCCAGGCGCTGAAGCTGCTTTCGAAAACCTAGCCACCGCAATCGCCGGTCTGTTTCAAGGGTGTCGGCAGGAAGATCGGACTGAATGAAAATCTCGACCAAACGGACCGCCGCAATGTCGCCCTGCAACGACAATAAAACACCGCAGCAGGACGGTGATATGCTGGGGCGCTGCGATATAATCCTGCTCAATTCGTGGCGCCGGCATGGGGCGCCGCACTCGGCCAGGAGCAGGTTCTTCATGATTGTGGATACACGACAGGTCGCTGCGGCTTTGCCGGCATCGTCAACCGGCGCATCGACGAAGTGGCCGGAATGCTGCCCAGACAGGTGGATGCCTGTGCCGAGCAGGTCCGGCCGTTGCTAGAGGAATTCCAGAGCGGACGCGGCTGATGCCTCAAAGGCGTCTGCGCCGCGGCATTAGAGGATGATCGAAACCGACCGTCTGATTCAGCCCGCCCCGATCTCGACGCAGGAGGAAGCGCTCGAGCGTACGTTGCGTCCCAAGCAGCTCGACGAGTACATCGGCCAGGAGAAGATCCGCGGCCAGTTGCAGATTTTCATCCAGGCCGCGAGGAACCGCACCGAAGCGTTGGACCACGTGCTGCTGTTCGGTCCGCCGGGGCTCGGCAAGACCACGCTGGCGCACATCATCGCCAGGGAAATGGGCGTGAACCTGCGCCACACTTCCGGCCCGGTGCTGGAACGACCCGGCGATCTGGCGGCGCTGCTCACCAACCTGGAACCCAACGACGTGCTTTTCATCGACGAGATTCACCGGCTCTCTGCTGTTGTGGAGGAAATCCTCTACCCTGCGCTCGAGGATTTTCAGCTCGACATCATGATCGGCGAGGGGCCGGCGGCGCGCTCGGTGAAACTCGAGTTGCCGCCGTTCACGCTGATCGGCGCCACCACCCGCGCCGGCATGCTCACCAATCCGCTGCGCGACCGCTTCGGCATCGTCTCGCGGCTCGAGTTTTACTCACCCGCTGAGTTGAAGCAGATCGTCGAGCGTTCAGCGCGCCTGCTCAATGTGGACATTGCGGCGGGCGGGGCGATGGAAATCGCTTCGCGCTCGCGCGGCACGCCGCGCATCGCCAACAGATTGCTGCGCCGGGTGCGCGACTTCGCGGAGGTGAAGGCTCAGGGTATCGTGACCGAGGACGTGGCGGACGCGGCGCTGAAGATGCTTGACGTCGACCAAATCGGTCTGGATGTGATGGACCGCAAACTTCTGCTTGCAGTGCTGGAGAAGTTCGGTGGCGGACCGGTCGGCATAGAAAACCTGGCGGCGGCGATCGGCGAGGAGCGCGACACCATCGAGGATGTGCTGGAGCCGTTCCTGATCCAGCAGGGGTATCTGCAGCGCACGCCGCGCGGGCGCATGGCAACCGTGCTGACCTATCGGCATTTCGGCGCCGCCTTGCCTGCGGGCGGGGCGAACGGCGACTTGTGGCAGGAGAGCTGATATGACCTTTGCCATTCCTGTGCGGGTTTATTATCAGGACACCGACGCGGCCGGCGTGGTGTTCCACGCCACCTATCTGGATTTCATGGAGCGCGCCCGGGTCGAGTGGCTGCGCAATCAGGGATTCGAGCCGCGGGAACTCGCGCGCCGGTTCCGGCTCGTATTCATCGTCCGGCATCTGGACATCGCCTATCTGAAGCCGGCAGTGCTGGACGATCTGTTGACCGTGACTGCGGCAGTGGAAAAACTGGGCCGCGTGCAGATGACCCTGGTGCAGGAAGTCATGCGTGGCAAGGATGCATTGGTGCGCGCCTCGGTGAACCTGGCCTGCGTGGCCACCGGCACCTTGAAGCCGATGCCGGTCCCGGACGAGGTGCGGGCATCGTTTGCCGATGAAGTGCTGTTACCGGTGGAGGCGACCGCTTGACGCCGGCAACCCCGCCGGCGCCGCGGCCGCGTTTAACTCGCTAGACAAACAGACATGAACGTTACTCAGGATCTCTCCTTGATGAGCCTGCTCACCAACGCCAGCGTGCTGGTGCAACTGGTGATGGCGCTGTTGCTGCTGGTATCGCTGATTTCCTGGTGGTTCATCTTCCGCAAGACGTTCGTGATTCGCGACGCCATTCGCCGCACCGACCGGTTCGAGCGCAGCTTCTGGAGCGGCGCCGACCTGGGCACGCTGTTTCATCAGGCGGCGGGCTCGCGCCACAACGCCGGCAGCATGGAGCGCATTTTCGAAGCCGGATTCCGCGAATTCGTGAAACTGCGCAAGCAGACCGGGACCAACCTGGCAGTGCTCATGGACGGCACCCGCCGCGCCATGCGTGCCACCTACCAGCGCGAAATGGACCATCTCGAGGCGCACCTGTCCTTTCTCGCCACGGTGGGATCGGTCAGCCCCTACGTCGGCCTGTTCGGAACGGTGTGGGGAATCATGAATGCGTTCCGCGGTCTGGCGAACGTCGGCCAGGCCACCCTGGCGCACGTGGCGCCCGGGATCGCCGAAGCATTGGTTGCGACCGCGATGGGCCTGTTCGCCGCGATCCCGGCCGTGATCGCCTTCAACCACTTCGTACGCCATATCGAGCGGCTCTCGACCCGCTTCGAGAGCTTCATGGAAGAGTTCTCCAACATCCTGCAGCGGCAGGCCAACGCCGTGGCGCAGCCGCCGGTGTTGGGCCAGACGCAGGTCGCGGCAACCGGAACCTGACCGCGCATGCGCCACCACCCGCGCCTGATGAACCAGATCAACGTCGTACCTTACGTCGACGTGATGCTGGTGCTGCTGGTGATCTTCATGGTCACCGCGCCGCTGATGAATCCCGGCGTAATCGATCTGCCTACCACCAGCAAGGCTTCGGCGCCGCCCGTGCAGCCGATCGAAATCTCGATCCGCGCCAGCGGGGCGCTGTCCTATATCGATCGCGACCTGTCCAACGCCGAAAGGCCGTTGAGGGACCGCGACGAACTGCTGAAAGTCATCAAGGGCAAGCAGTCCAAGAAGCCAAACCAGGCGGTGGTCATTTCCGCCGACAAGGACGTCAAGTACGAGGCAGTGATCCAGGTGATGGACCTCCTGCTTGAGAACCGAGTCAAGAAGGTGGGACTGTTGACCAAACCCCGGTCGGGTTGACGATGCACACGGTTGACGAACCTGGCCGCGTTGCCTCCGGCATCCTCGCGCTGCTGGTGCATCTTCTGTTCGTTGGCTTGCTGGTGTTCGGCATCAGTTGGCAGAGGAAAATCGTCGGCCCGGTGGTGGTGGACCTGTGGGAAGAGTTGCCCGAGCCGGTCACGAAAGTGAGCCCGCCGCCGCCAAAGATAGTGGAGACGCCGCCCATTCCGGCTCCCGAGGTCAGGAAAGAGCCTCCGCCTCCGCCACCGCCGCCGCCGAAGGTGGAAGCGCCGGCCAAGCCCTCGCCGGCCGAGATCGAGTTGCGGGAAAAGGTCCGCAAGCAGAAGGAAGAAGAGGAGGCCAAACGCCTGGAGGAGAAAAAAGCGCTCGAGGCGGAGAAGCGTCGCCTGGATGAGGAGCGCCGGGCCGAGGAAGAGGCAAAACGCCTGGAGCAGGAGAAACTGAAACGCGAGGAAGAAACGCGCCGGCTGGAGGAGCAGAAACAGCTCGAAGAGCAGCGCCGCGCGGACGAACTGCGACGCGAAGAGGAGCGCCGCGAGCGCGCCGCCGCCGCCGAACGCGAACGCCAGCAACAGGAGGCGCAGCGCAAGCAGCGCGAAGCCGAAGAAGCCAAACGCCGTGCCGAGGCGGCCGCGCGCGCCGCGCAGCAGAAGCTGATCGATGACTGGAAGGCGCGCATTCAGGCAAAGATCAAGGGCCGCGTGGTCGTGCCTGCCAACATCCAGGGCAACCCGGAAGCGCGATTCGACGTGGTGCTGCTGCCGGGGGGCGAAGTGCTCAGCGCAACGCTCAGGAAATCCAGCGGGGTGGCGGCTTACGACGGCGCGGTGGAGCGTGCCATCATGGCGGCGCAGCCTTTGCCGGTGCCCGGCGAGACCGACCTGTTCCAGGAGAACTTCCGTGAGCTTGCACTGGTGTTCCGACCGAAGGATTGATCAACGTGCCTTGATGAACTTTTCCGCCAATGAGCCTGACTGACGATAGAGTGTACAAACGATTCCGTGATTTTCTCGTCCTGGCAGTTCTGCTGTTCTGCCTCGCCCACGCGCGCGATGCTTCGGCGCAACTGACCATCGAAATCATCGGCGGCGGTGCCAACCAGATTCCAGTCACCATCCTCCCTTTTGCCGGCGAAGAGCGCTTCGTTCAACGCATCAGCCAGATCGTCGCCGCCGATTTGCAGCGCAGCGGCATGTTCAAGCTGAGTTCGGTGGGCAGCGTGCGGCCCTTTCCCGCGGAGCCTTCCGAGATCAATTACCGCTACTGGAAGAACGAGGGCGCGGAAACGCTGGTCATCGGCAGCGTGATCGAGAAAGCCGACGGGCATGCCGAAGTGCGTTTTCGCATGATGAACGTTGGCAAGCAGTCTCAGGTCCTCGGTTTTTCCTACACGGTGACGGTGTCGCAGTTGCGCATCACCGCCCACAAGATTGCCGACCTGATTTACGAGAAGCTGACCGGCGACATCGGCGTATTCGCCACCAAGATCTGCTTCGTAACCAAGTACGCAGATCGTTTCGAACTTCAGGTGGCGGATGCCGACGGTTACAACCCGGAATTCATCCTGTCGCACAAGGAACCGATCATCTCGCCGCAGTGGTCGCCCGACGGCACCCGCATAGCGTACGTTTCTTTCGAGCGCAAGAAGCCGATCGTGTTCGTTCACAACCTGCTCGATGGAACGCGCATGGTCCTGGCCAATTTCGAAGGCTCGAACTCTGCGCCCGCATGGTCGCCCGACGCCAGAAAGCTGGCGCTGGTGCTGACCAAGGACGGCAGCTCCAACATCTACACGATCAACCCCGATGGTTCGGGTCTGGAGCGGCTCACCAACACCGAGGCCATCGATACCGAGCCTAATTTTTCGCGCGACGGCAGGTACATCCTGTTTACATCCGACCGCGCCGGAAGTCCTCAGATCTACCGCAAGCGTGCCGACGGCGAGGGGGAGGCCGAACGCATGACTTTCGAAGGCAGTTACAACGTCACGCCGCGCCACAGTCCGGACGGCAGGTCATTCATCTTCATCCATCGCAACGAGGGCCGCTTCAACGTTGCCGCCGTGGATCTCGGCTCGCGCC
>JAXIOX010000006.1:0-4418 GCA_045403275.1 Burkholderiales bacterium
ATCCGGCCTCACTCCTCGATCGATTCTATCAGCGCTTCCACTCCGGCACGATGCCCTGCTCGTCACGCGCGGCGCGAAACTCGGCGGCCACGCCGATGCCTGGCACCCAAGCCAGCGCGTCGCCGATGAACAGCAGCGGCATGCGGTCGCGTTCCCAAGGCGGCACCGCGGTTTCCTGCAACAGGTTCTTCAGCGTGCGGCGCGGACGATCGTCCGCCGGGCGCATGCGCTCGCCGCCACTGCGGCCGCGCACGGTTGCGCCCGGCTGTGCAAAATGACACGCGGCGATGCCTTCGCCGAGCGTCGCGCGCGCGCGCAGCACCCCCAGCCCGGCGGGCAACAGCAACTCCCCGCGGCCGTCCCACCGCGTGTTCCAGTCGACGGGTATCGCGCCGGATTCCTCGACGATTCCCACCTTGCCCCTGAAGCAACGCAAGCCGTGGCTGCCGAAGGACACGTGGACTTCAGAGTCCGCGCCGGCAGCACGGCACTGCCGCAAAGCCTCTTCGAGCCTTGTCCTGTGCGGCATCGGCAGCCCGCGGCTGGTGAACAGCCGGCGCAGGAGATTCAGCGCGCGCGCTTCGGAAAGCCCGCGCAGGCTCTCAACGGGGACCAGGCCGTTATCAAACGCATGCGCGTCGAGCGCGGCCAGTTCCTCGGCCAGCTCCGAATAATCGGCCAGGTTGCGGGTGGCGCGAGAAAGCGTCTCGCGATAGGCGGGAAAGCGCGTCTCCAGACGAGGCAGCAGCTCGTTGCGTATGAAATTGCGGTCGTGGCGCGAATCGGCGTTGCTGTCGTCCTCGATCCACTCCAGCTTGCGCTCCTTTGCGTATGCTTCGATCTCGTTGCGCGTCACTTCGAGCAGCGGACGCAGAATACAAGGATGAGAAGGCAAGGAGGAAGGAGGAAGGATGAAGGATGAAGTGTCGCGCTTCGCGCGATCCTCCTCTACTTCCGCCTTCATCCTTTCGCCTTCATCCTTGCCCTTCATCCTTCCGCCTTCATCCTTGCCCTTGATCCTTCCGCCTTCATCCTTGCCTGCGCGCAATACCGGCATCGCCGCCAGGCCTTTGGGTCCGGCGCCTCGCAGCAGTTGCAGCAGAAACGTCTCCACCTGGTCATCGAGATGATGCGCCAGTGCGACGAAGTCGGCCTCGAGCCCGCCGAATGCCTGATATCGCAAGTTGCGTGCCGCGGCCTCCACGCCGCTGCCGTCACGCGGTACTTGCACCCGCCGCACGGCCAACGCAACGCCGCGCGCGTGGCACAGCGCCTTGCAAAACACCTCCCATTCCAGCGCATGCGCGCTGATCTGGTGATTGACGTGGACTGCTGACAACGCCAGTCGCCAGTCATTGCGCAATCGCCCGAGCATGTCGAGCAGCACCACGGAGTCCACGCCGCCGCTCAGTCCCACGGCGACACGCCGGCCGCGCACCGCGTGTGTTTCCAGTACGGCAGCGACGATCTGCAGGAGCCTCTCGGTCATAGTCGGGTAAATGAAGATTTGCAACCTCAAAACAAGATACCCCGCGGAGGCGGGGTATCGGGGAAAAATTCGCGACGCGCCGACTCTTTCAACGAACTGCGACCTCCTTGAACTTGCCGTAGGCCATCAGGCGTTCGAAGCGCGCCTCGATCAGCTCGTCGATCGGCTTCCTCTGCGCTTCGGCCAGCGCCTCCTGCAACGCCTTGCGCAGGGTCTGCATCATGGTCGCAGGGTCGCGGTGCGCGCCACCGAGGGGTTCGCCGACCACGCTGTCCACCAGACCCAGCGTTTTCAGCCGGTTGGCCGTGATTCCCAGCGTCTCGGCCGCGTCCGGCGCCTTGTCGGCGCTCTTCCACAAGATCGAGGCGCAACCCTCGGGCGAAATCACCGAGTAGATCGCATAATGCAGCATCAGCGTCACATCGCCGACCGCGATCGCCAACGCTCCGCCGGATCCGCCTTCGCCGATGATCGTGACCACCACCGGCACGCGCAATTCCGCCATCACGTAAAGATTGCGGCCGATCGCCTCAGACTGGCCGCGCTCCTCGGCACCGACGCCCGGGTAGGCGCCCGGCGTGTCCACGAAAGTCATCACCGGAATGCCGAATTTTTCCGCGAGCCTCATCAGCCGCAGCGCCTTTCGGTATCCCTCCGGCCTGGGCATGCCAAAATTCCGGTGAAGCTTGTCCTTGGTATCGCGGCCCTTCTGATGGCCGATCACCATCACCGTCTGGGTGCCGAAACGCGCCAGGCCGCCTATGATCGAAGGATCTTCCGCAAAGGCACGATCACCCCGCAGTTCTTCGAAGTCGGCAAAGATGTTCTGGAAGTAGTCGAGCGAGTATGGACGCTGCGGATGGCGCGCTACCTGCGAAATTTGCCAGGCAGACAGCTTGGAGTAAATCTCCCTGGTTAGCGTGCCGCTTTTCTTCTGCAGGCGCGCAATCTCCTCCGATATGTCCACGGCGGAATCGTCCTGCACGTAACGCAGCTCTTCGATCTTCGATTCCAGCTCGGCGATAGGCTGCTCGAATTCGAGGAAGGTGGTTTTCAGCTGGGCCATTGTTTATGGTGGCGCGATGTTCGTCGCAGCGCCAAATTGCAGGGCGCCGTATTGTAACGTGTCGGGTCCGTCCGGGCCTTACTTGCCGTACTGGCCCGTCAGATAGTCCACGATTTTCTGCGCGTCCGCCTCCGCGATCGGCGCGCCCATCACCTTGATCATCTTGTTGACCGAGGCCTCCCAGCCCTTGCGGTCGAGAAACGGCGAATTCATCGGAATGTAGTCGAGGCTGTGGCACATGACGCAGTTGGCCTCCACCAGTGGTCTGCCGGGCCCATCCCTGAGCCGTATCTGGCTTTCCTGTGCCAGCGCCGGCGCAGCCGCAAACAGTAACAGCGCGATTATCGTGCGCATCCGCAACTCCTAGGTGATTTCGATGTTGATCCGCTGCACCACATTGTTGTGGTAGCCGGCAGGGTTGAAGATAAGATCGAAAGTCTGCGTGGCCCCTGCGCGATTCGTCGCCTTGGCCATGAGGACAAGGCTGCCGGCACGCCCGGGCGTGAAGCGATGCGACCACTGGCGCCAGGAAAATCTTCCCAGATCGGCGTCGAGTTGCGCCGCTCGCCAGTTTCTGCCGCCGTCCTCGGAAACTTCGACGGTAGCGATCCCGAATCCGCCGTCCCAAGCCACGCCGGCGACCGTGATCTCCTGCCCGAAAGCAAACTTCTGCCCCTCTTCGAGATTGGTGACCAGGGAATTCACCACCATTTCCGTTATCGGCGTATTGACCTCGGTTTCCTGCGATACGAAACGATCGACCAGCGGAAACTTGCCCTTGGGGATGCGGTACGCCGGATTCATCCAGAATCCCTGGTAAGGCTGCGTGGTCGCCGCAATCGAGGTGAGATGCTTCATCCAGTAGGTCGCGGTCCAGCCCGGCACCACGATGCGGGCGGGAAAGCCGTTCCAGTGCGGCAGTTTTTCCCCGTTCATCTCCAGTGCCACCAAGGCGTTCTCGTCCATCGCCTTCCATGCCGGAATGCTCTTCACGAAATCCGGCGTCTTGTCCAGCGCGCCTTTGTCGGCGCCATCGAATACGATCTCGAGCGCATCTTTCCTCACGCCGGCTTTGGCCAACAAATCGCGCAGCCTCACGCCGCGCCATCTGGCATTACCGATCGCGCCATGGCCCCATTGCACGCCGGGCACATGCGGCTGCGACAGCCCGCGCCGGTTGCCGGAGCACATGCACACCGCCGCGACTTCGACTTGCTCGAAGCCGTGAGACAGTTCCTCGTAGGTGATCTCGAACGGCTTGTCCAGCGCGCCCCCTGTAACAGCGAGTTTCCAGCGCTGCTGGCTCACCTGCGGAATGTCGGCAAGGTGGTAGCGCACGAAAAAGGCGTCGTTCGGCGTGAACGCCTCGTTGAAGAAACGCACCGGCGTTTCGAAGTTCGGCGGCCGGATGGATTTCCTGATCAGCGGCAGCTTGCCCGGCCGCGCTGCGAGTTGCGCCGATTGAAGTGCGCCCGACGGCAATCCCGCAGGCCCGAGACTGTCCGCCGCAGCTGCCGAATTGGCGCCGCGTATGCCACCGGCGAGCAGCAGGCCGCCGGCCGAAACCTTCAGGAAATCACGTCTGGTTTGCATGCGTCCTCCACCAGGTATTGCCTGCCCGCGTTCAAAACAGTACGCCGGCCTGGCCGCGCGGGTCGTTGGCGCTGGTGACCCGTCCGGTTTTCTTGTCGAAATACACCGCTTGCATGTTACCCCACTTGCGCCGCCCCTCTTCCACCGCATGCCCTTTGGCCCTGAGCGCCCCCCTCCACTGCTGCGAGAACGCGCCCGGCTCGATCTCGATGCGATCCGGCAGATACTGATGGTGATAGCGCGGCGCGCCGACCATGCGCTGCAGGTCGA
>JAXIOX010000290.1:0-9021 GCA_045403275.1 Burkholderiales bacterium
TCTAGCCTCTAGCCTCTAGCCTCTAGCCTCTAGCCTCTAGCCTCTAGCCTCTAGCCTCTAGCCTCTAGCCTCTAGCCTCTAGCCCCAATGGATCTTTTATCCAGCCGCACGAAACTCGGCCGCTATCCGGCGCGCGGCAGCCACGATTTCGCAACCGTCGCGGCGATCCTCGATGAAGGTTTTTTCTGCCACGTCGGGTTCGTCGTCAATGGCCAGCCCTACGTCATTCCCACGGGCTTCGGACGCGACGGACACACGCTTTACATCCACGGTTCGGCGGCCAGCCGCATGCTGAACGAAGCGGGGAAGGGCATCGCGCTGAGCGTGACGGTGACGCTGGTGGATGCTCTGGTGCTGGCACGATCGGCCTTCCACTCGTCGGTGAATTATCGTTCGGTGGTGATCCTCGGCACCGCCGAGCCAGTGCCCGCCGCCGAAAAGCTGCGCGCCCTGCAAACGATCTCGGACCACATCATTCCGGGACGCTGGCAGAGTCTGCGCCCGGTCAAGCCGCAGGAACTCGACCAGACCACCGTGCTGAAAATGGAAATCCTCGAGGCTTCCGCGAAGGCGCGCGTCGGTCCTCCGGTGGACGACGAGGAGGATTACGGCCTGCCGATCTGGGCGGGCACGCTCGAATTCGCGCCGCTTTCATCCACGCCGAAGCCCGATCCGCGCCTTGCCTCAGGCATCCCCGTCCCCGAGCACGTGCAGCGCTACCGGCGGGCTAAAAAGTAACGACGAAGTAAACCAACAGCGTGGATGCGCCGAGCAGCAACGCGGCGAGCCAGGGGTTACCAGTCCCGGGCGGCCTCGCATCCATCAGCTCGATCGGTTTTCTGCCCGTGAACATCGGCCCGATCAGGTCCTGTTTCCTGCGGAACAGGTAGAAAAGCACCGCCAGGATATGGAGCGAGATCAGCGTCAGCAGGATGCCCGCGTTGATGTCGTGGATAGCCGTGAACAGTGAGCTGGCATCTCCGGACACGTGCTTCGCCAGCGGCCCCTCCATCATTACGTCGTCGTTGGCGAACAGTCCGGTTACCGCCTGCAGCAGCAGCGACCCCAGCATCAGCACTACACTCCAGCCGCCAAGCGGATTGTGGCCGCGATGGCTCTCGGCCGTGCCCTTGATCAGCATGCGCGCGTAGCGCGCTACCGCGGCCGGCCCGCGCAGGAAGTCCCTGAAACGTGCATGCGTTCCTCCGGCAAATCCCCACAAGATGCGGAACAGCACCAGCGTGAGAATCGTAAAACCGCCAAGCGCGTGGTATTCCATCGCATTACCGCCGATCGTCGCGGTGACGATCTGCGAAACCACCAGCAGCACCAGCACCCAGTGGAAGATGCGCACCGGCAGGTCCCAGACTGTGGTCGTGACGCGGGTTTCCAATTCGTTGCTCGAATCCTGTGCTTTCATGGCCGCGGCTTAGGTACCAAGTCGCGAGGCGAGGTCATTGAAGTCGTCGGCATTGAAATCGAAAGAACGGTCCGACGACAGGTCGGCCTTCGTATCCGGTCCCCTTTCCAGCGGCCGGCGTACGAATGCGGTACGCAGCCCACAGCGTTTCGCCGCCTGGAGGTCGTCCTTGTGCGCGGCCACCATCAGCATTTCCGAGGGCTGGAGGCCGAGCAGCGCAGCGGCGCCGAGATAGGCTTCAGGATCGGGCTTGTAATGCCGGAACAGTTCCGCCGAGAGCACGCAATCCCACGGCAACCCGGCATTGCGGGCCATTTCGACGAGCAGCGACATGTTGCCGTTTGAAAGCGTGGCAACGATGTAGCGTTTTTTGAGGCGCTTGATTCCCCGCAGCGCGTCCGGCCACGGGCGCAGCCGGTGCCAGGCGTAATTGAGATGATCCTTGTCCTGCGCCGCGAGGCCGTCTATCCGCAACTTCGCCAGCACATCGTCGAGGATCAGACGGTGCAGTTGATCGATGCTCATCCACGGCAGTTGCCGCTTGCGCACCCGGTCCATCGCCGGCTTGTAACCATCGCGCCATGCGTCCGCGACCGCCGCCCAATCCACCTTCAGGTTCTTGTGCTTTCCGAGCGCGCGTCCTTCGCGAATGATGCTGCCGCGCCAGTCCACCACGGTGCCGAACACGTCGAAAGTCAGCGCTCGAATTGACGAGGGGGTCATTGTCGATTCTTCTCCATTATCGTGGTGCCGCAATCGGCCGCCAAGCGGGCATGGCCGGGATTATAAACGGCACGGGCAGACGAATAAGAACAAACGCGTTCAACGCAAAGTACGCAAAGGCACGCAAGGGAAACGTATGCAGGAATTAATGGACTAGACTTTCTTGTCCTCTAGCCTCTAGCCTCTTTCCTCTCGCCTCTCTGTATCTTGGCAGAGTTACAATTGCAAAAAGCAATCCCGGTAATTCCGCGGCCTGCCGCGAATGCACCTGCGGGATAATCGATCGCAGCCCGCAATTGACGGGCACAGAGGAGGGGTGGTGACAACAGGATTGTCGCTGGTGCAGCGGCTGCGGATTTTTCACCATCCGTCACGGGCACAAACATGAACCGCACGCTGGTACTGAACGTGGTGGGCATGACGCCCGCGCTGCTCGCACATGCGCCGAATCTGAGTGCGCTGGCGAAGCGGGGCGGCATGCGGCCGCTCGACACGGTGGTGCCGGCGGTGACCACGACGGTGCAATCCACCTTCGTCACCGGCGCGCTGCCGCGCGAGCACGGCATCGTCGGCAACGGCTGGTATTTCCGCGACCTGTCCGAGATCTGGCTGTGGCGCCAGTCCAATCGCCTGGTAGGCGGCGAGAAGCTGTGGGAGGCCGCGCGGAGCCGCGATCCGGCGTTCACCTGCGCCAAGCTGTTCTGGTGGTACAACATGTATTCGACCGCGGACTTCGCGGTCACGCCGCGGCCGATGTACCCGGCCGACGGCCGCAAGCTTCCCGACATCCATACGCATCCGGCCGACCTGCGCGACGAGTTGCAGGGCGCGCTTGGACAGTTCCCGCTGTTTCGCTTCTGGGGCCCGGCGGCGGACATCACCTCGACGCGCTGGATCGGCAAATCGGCGTTGCACGTGTTCGGCAAGTTCAAGCCGACGTTGACGCTGGTGTACCTGCCGCACCTCGACTACAACCTGCAGCGGCTAGGCCCCAAGCATACCGCCATCGTGCGCGATGTCGCCCAGGTGGACGAGGTGTGCGGCGAGCTGATCGATGCGGCGCAGCGCGCCGGCGCGCATGTGGTCGCGCTGTCAGAGTACGGCATCACCGAAGTGTCCAGGCCGGTGCACATCAACCGCGCGCTGCGCCAGGCCGGCTGGCTGCGCGTGCGCGAGGAGCTCGGGCGCGAGCAACTCGATGCCGGCGCTTCCCAGGCGTTCGCGGTCGCGGATCACCAGGTTGCGCATGTCTACGTGACCCGCCCGGAACTGATCGACAAGGTCGCAGATCTGCTGCACGCACTGCCGGGCGTGGAGCGGGTGCTGGACGAGGCGGGCAAGCGCGAAATGGGCCTGGATCATCCTCGTTCCGGGGAACTGGTGGCGATCGCGCGTCCCGACAGCTGGTTCACCTACTACCATTTTCTTGATGATGGGCGCGCGCCGGATTATGCGCGCACCGTGGACATCCACCGCAAGCCGGGTTACGACCCGGTGGAACTTTTCATCGATCCGGCGCTGCCGCTTGCCAAGCTGCGCATCGCGATGCGGCTGGCGCAGAAGATGCTCGGCATGCGCTATCTGATGGACGTGATCTCCCTGGATGCGAAATTGGTCAAGGGTTCGCACGGCCGCCCGACCGACCACGCGGAAGCGGGCCCGCTGTTCATCAGCTCTGCGCCGGAACTCTTCGGCGAGGGACCGGTGGCCGCCACCTTGGTAAAACGCCTGCTGCTTGACCACATATTTTCCAGTTCCTCGACGTCCGCGAGGCGAGCGGCATGAGCCCGGCACAGTTACTCGAGCAATGGCTGGGCGCCCGGCTTCCGGGCGGCGCGGCCGCGTGGCTGAACAGCAGTGCGCAGCGGCTGCGCGGCGGCGGCAACGACAAGGACTTGTACATGTCGGTGAGCCTGGTGCCGCGCAGGATCGGCAAGGCGGACCTAGCGCTGGACGCCGCGGAACTCGGTCAGGCCACTGCGGCCCGGCCCGGCTGGGACCCGCGTGAATGGAGCCTGGATCAGGCCGCACGCGTGCTTCTGCTGCTGGCCGCAGCCGGCGATGGCGCCACGTTCTCGCGGCGGCTGGACCAGCTGTGCGCCACTGCGGACGTCGGCGAATTGGTCGCCTTTTATCGCGGCCTGCCGTTGTATCCCGACCAGCCGCGTCACGTGCTACGCGCCGCGGAGGGCGTGCGCACCAACATGAAAGCGGTATTCCAGGCAGTGGCCCACCGCAATCCCTATCCGTTCGAGCAACTGGCGGAGCCGGCCTGGAACCAGATGGTGCTGAAGGCCTTGTTCATCGGCGCCGGCCTGGATCCGATAGTCGGCCTGGACCGCCGCGTAAATCCGGCGCTGGCGCGCATGCTGTGCGATTACGCGCACGAACGCTGGGCCGCGGGGCGGCCGGTCAGCCCGGAATTGTGGCGTTGCGTCGGACCGCATGCCCGGGGTGAAATGCTCGCCGACCTGGGCCGTGTGCTGGAAAAGGGAACCGGTCCGGAGCGCGCGGCCGCGGCGCTGGCGCTCTCCAGCTCGCCCGATCCGGCGGCATCCGGGCTATTATGGGCATACCCGGAACTCTCGGTCGCCGTGTCCGAAAAGAAGGTGAGCTGGCAGGCGATTGCGAATCCAGCCTGAAGGCACCGAACATCAGGAGAACGACCATGCGATTCATCGATCCTCACATCCACATGAGTGCCCGTACCACCGACGACTACGAGCGCATGGCCGCCGCCGGCATCGTCGCCATCGTTGAGCCGGCTTTTTGGCTGGGTCAGCCGCGCACCCAGGTGGGCAGCTACATCGACTACATGTCCAGCCTGGTCGGCTGGGAACGTTTCCGCGCCGCACAATTCGGCATCCGCCACTATTGCACCATCGGTCTGAACAGCAAGGAAGCCAACAACCAGGCGCTCGCCGAGCAGGTGCTGGAAGTGCTGCCGCGTTATCTCATGAAGGAGGGCGTGGTGGCGGTGGGTGAGATCGGATACGACGATCAGACTCCGGTGGAGGACAAGTACTACCGCGCGCAGATATCGCTGGCGAAGGAATTCGACATGCTGGTGCAGGTGCACACACCGCACCGCGACAAGAAGAGCGGGACCACTCGCAGCATGGACGTCGCCATCGAAATGGGGATGGATCCCGAGCGTGTGGTTATCGATCACAACAACGAGGAAACCGTCCAGGAAGTGCTCGACCGCGGGTTCTGGGCGGCTTTCACGATCTATCCGCACACCAAGATGGGCAACGAGCGCATGGTCGAGATCGCACGCAAGTACGGCTCGGAGCACATCTTCATCGATTCCAGCGCGGACTGGGGCGTGTCCGATCCGCTGGCTGTGCCGAAAACTGCGCGCCTGATGCTGGAGCGTGGCATCGCCGCCAGTGACGTCGAGGCGATCTGTTACGGCAACGCGCTCAAGGCATTCGGCCAGAGCGGCCAGATCAAGGACGAGCACTGGCTCGATCCAGCGCCGATCGACCAGCGCATGCTGTTCGAGGGCAACTCGGTGCTGCGCGGCCAGGCGCCGCGCATCGGCGAACCGCCGGCGGTCCCGCAACACAGCGACGCAACCGTATTCAAATAAGCCGGGCAGCACGCCGGCAGACGGGAAACCAGATGAGCATTGAGCTGGTCAGGGAATCCGCCGAATCCGAGGCGGTCTACAACCAGGAATTTTCGATCCGCTATGACTACCCGGTGCATTTCACCGAGCATCTGTTCGCCCGCGACAATCCGGTTTTCGCGCAGGCGATGGTGCGCCGCGAACCTGGCAAGCGCCATCGCTTCGTGGTGTTCGTGGACGCCAACGTCGCGGCAAGCTGGCCGACGCTGGTGCACGACATCGCCGCGTATGCCGCGGTGCGCGCGGATTCGCTGGAACTGATCGGCCGTCCTGAAGTGGTGCCCGGCGGCGAGCAGGTAAAAAACGACCCCGCGCTGGTAACCAGCCTGCAGCATAAACTGATGGAAATGGGCCTCGACCGTCACGCATTCGTGGTCGGCGTGGGCGGCGGCGCCTTCCTGGACATGATCGGCTTCGTCGCCGCCACCACGCATCGTGGCATCCGACATGTGCGCGTGCCGACCACCGTGCTCGGCCAGAACGATTCCGGCGTCGGCGTCAAAAACGGTATCAACGCCTTCGGCGTGAAGAACCTGCTCGGCACTTTCGCGCCGCCGTTCGCGGTGTTGAACGATTTCGTCTTCCTGCGCACGCTGCAACCGCGCGACAAGATCGCCGGCGTGGCCGAAGCCGTGAAGGTATCGCTGATTCGCGACGGCCAGTTCTTCAACTGGCTGGAAGCCAACGCTGAAGCGCTCAAAGAATGCGCGCCGGCTGCGATGGCCCGCATGATCCGACGCTGCGCCGAGCTGCACATGCGCCAGATCGCGCACGGCGGCGATCCTTTCGAGACAGGCAGCGCGCGCCCGCTCGACTACGGGCACTGGTCCGCCCACAAGTTGGAAGCGCTCACGCAACACGAATTGCGTCACGGCGAAGCGGTCGCCATCGGCCTTGCTCTGGACACGCGCTATTCGGTACAGATCGGCATGCTGGCGCCGGGCGGCGAGGAGCGGGTGTACAAGCTGCTCAAGCACCTGGGTTTTTACCTGTGGCACCCGGCCATGGAAACCCGCGACGAACAGGGCCACCTGATTATCCTGCGAGGGATCGAGGAGTTCCGCGAACATCTTGGAGGCGAACTCACCATTACGCTGTTGCGCGACCTCGGTCGCGGCGAGGACGTGCACCAGATGGACAACAACGAGATCCTGCATGCCATGACATGGTTGCGCCGGCGGGAGACCGGCCAATGAGGCTCGGGGCACACGGTGGCCACCTGACCTACTGCAGCAACATCCATCCGGGCGAGACCTGGGCCGAGGTACGGGCCAACATCGAGCGTTTCTTTCCGGCCGTGCGCGACCGCGTGGCGCCGGGCCAGCCGTTCGGCATCGGCCTGCGGCTCTCCGCGCAGGCCTCGCGGGCGCTGACCGATCCGGCGACGTTGGAAGAATTTCGCAACTTCCTCCAGCGCAACAAACTCTACGTTTTCACCATCAACGGCTTTCCCTACGGCACCTTCCACGGCACGCGGGTGAAGGAAGAAGTCTATCTGCCAGACTGGCGCGACGCGGAGCGGCTGCGCTATACCGACGAGCTGGCGGACCTGCTCGCCAAGCTGCTGCCGGAGGGCGTCGAGGGCAGCGTCAGTACAGTGCCGGGCGCATTCAAGCCGGCAATGACCGGCAACAACGGCGGCGACGTGGAGCGCATTGCGGACAATCTGCTGCGCCATGTCGCGCATCTGATCGAGCTTGAAAGTCGTACCGGCAAGCGCGTCACGCTGGCGATCGAGCCGGAGCCGCATTGCTACCTGGAGACGGTGGACGAAAGCGTAGGATTTTTCCAGCGCCGTCTGTTCAGCGCGCAGGCAGTGCGGCGCCTTTGCGAACTTGCCGGCCTCGAGCGGCAGGCCGCGGCGGTGGCGCTGCACGATCATCTGGGCCTGTGCCTCGACCTGTGCCACGCGGCGGTGGAATTCGAGGACCCGGTCGCCTGCCTGCAGCGTCTCGAAACGGCCGGCATCCGCGTGCACAAGATGCAGATCAGCGCGGGCCTGCGGGTGGCGGAACTCACGCCGGAAGCGCTGGAGGCGTTGCGCCAGTTCGACGACCCGGTTTACCTGCACCAGGTGGTGGAAGACGGCCCGAACGGTGTGCGCCGCTTCGCCGATCTTCCCGAAGCGCTGGCGACGGTGAACGGACAGGCCAAGGATCGCGAATGGCGAGTGCACTTTCACGTGCCGATTTTCCTCGACGACCTCGGCGCCTTTTCTTCGACGCGCTTTTTCATCCGCAAGGTGCTCGACCAGCATCGCCTCAATCCGATCTCTCCGCACCTCGAAGTCGAGACCTATACCTGGAACGTGCTGCCCGCGCATCTGCAGGCCGGCGGCATGGAACAGGCCATCGCGCGCGAGTTGAACTGGGTAAGGGAAGAGTTGGCGGCATGAAGCTGTCCGTCGCGCTCAGGCTCGGGCGCGTCTCCAATCTGCCGACCGTCTGGACAAACGTGTTTACCGGCGTGGCGCTGGCAGGCGCCGCCGCCGCGGATGCGCGGCTCGCCATCCTGCTGGTGTCCCTGTCGCTGTTCTATGTCGGCGGCATGTTCCTGAATGACGCCTTCGACAGCCCCTTCGATGCCAAGTCGCGCCCGGAACGACCGATCCCATCGGGGCAGGTGAGTTCGGCGCAGGTATACGCCGGCGGCTTCGGCATGCTTGCGGTCGGGGTGGGGCTGCTCGCCTGGGCCGGTTACGGTTTCGACCCGTTCACGCAATGGCGGCCGGTGCTGACCGGAATCGCGCTGGCGATCGCCATCACGTTCTACAACTGGCACCACAAGGACAATCCGCTCAGCCCACTGGTGATGGGCATGTGCCGGCTGCTGGTTTACCTCGCCGCGGCGTACGCGGTGGCGAGCGTCTTGCCGCAACCAGTATTCGTCGCGGCGTTCGTGCTTCTGTGCTACCTGATCGGGCTTACCTACACCGCCAAGCAGGAACATCTCGACCGCCTCGGAGCCGTCTGGCCGCTCGCGTTTCTGGCGGTAGCGTTAGCCTACGGAATCTGGCTCGCAACGCGGCAATCAGCTGCGTTGCTGCCACTGCTGCTCTTTATCGGCTGGACGCTGTATGCGCTCTGGTTGCTGCGCCGTCGCGCAAAAGGCGACGTGCCGCGTGCGGTGGTCAGTCTCATCGCCGGCATCGCGCTGCTCGATTCGATGATCCTCGCCGGCCACGGCGCGCCGCTTCTGGCAGGGCTGGCGGTGGTGGCATTTGTACTTACGCTCTCTCTCCAGC